>CAISZK010000024.1 GCA_903889915.1 uncultured Bacteroidota bacterium | reverse complement strand
TTCACAACCGTCCATTTGTATTAAACCTCTGTTGTCACCCATTGCACCAGGCTCTGCACTTTCGTATATTTATGATTACGATGGTGTGGTTTATAACAACAATAAAAAATGTTTCCGTATTAAAGTAAAACCTGTTTTTCGCGCGGATGCTCTCTACAGTGGATACTTTATTATTGAAGACAGCACATGGTCACTACAGGCAGTTGATTTGAGTATTAATCCTGATGTGTTGTTATACTGTAAAAACTTCAGGATTCAGCAGACATACATCCAGACATCTCCCGGTGTCAGTGTCCCTGAACAAAGCATCTTCACCTATCAAATCAAGGAAGGGAAAGGAACAATAACAGGTACAACAGGTGTTACCTATTCGCATTATATTGCCAATAAAAATTTACCACCTAAAACATTTTCAACAGAGGTAAAGGAATACCAGGATAAATCACTTGAGAAAGATTCTGCATGGTGGGCAGATAGTCGCCCTTATAAATTATCGGGATCAGAAAAGAAATACATCAAAAGAAATGACAGCTTGTCGGCTTATTATAATAGCGACGCCTACATTTTTAAAACAGATTCTTCAATCAATCATTTAGATGTTTGGAGTTTTCTTTACGAAGGCATCAGCCATTTGAACAGGAAGAAACAGACGCTTATTTTTATCTTCCCTCTACTTACAACAATCAATCCTTTGGGAATCGGAGGTTACAGACAAAGTCTGGGCGGAAGTTATTTTAAAAGATTTTCAAATGATTTTCTGCTTGAAACAGAGGGTAACATCAATTATGGTTTTACCAATAAAGATCTTCGCGGCAAAGCAGGAGTGGGGTTGACTTATGTGCCTGAAAAATTTGTCAGAACTTATATCAGAGCTGGGGATTTCTATGATCAGGTCAACACAAATGCTTCTATCACCTCAATGTTCAGCAGGAGCAATTATGCACGCACCAAAATGTTCAGCATTGCTCAAAGAATGGAATTGGTAAATGGTCTTTTTGGTGAGATTACTTTTACTTATTCCGATCAGACTCCGATCACTGATTTGAAAATGGATCAGTGGTCAGGCAATTTATTCGGAAGTATAAACACACCGCTTACCTTCACACGCTACATCAAATCGGAGTTTCAACTGGAATTGAAGTATCTTATTTGTCAGAAATACATAAAGAAAAATCACAGAAAGATACTGTTGGGAAGCAGTTGGCCGGAGCTTTCATTTATATGGAAGAAGGGAGTTCCCGGGCTTTTCAATAGTGAAGTGAATTTTGATTATTTGGAAATAAGTGCACATCATGAATTAAAATTAGCACGCTGGGGAAGGCTTTGCTGGTCGGCAATCGGAGGCGCTTTTGTAAACAAAGCAAATCTGCGCATTCTGGAATATAAGTATTTCAGAGGCTCTGATAAATATTTTTTCAGCAGTCCGACAAGGTCACTGCAATTGCTGGGGCCTACTCTCAGCAGTTCTACTGCTTTTCTCCAGTTGAACTTCATTCATCATTTTGAAGGTGCAATTACTGATAAAATACCATTGATGAGCAGGCTTAAACTGGGCCTTGTTGCAGGTGGTGGTGCATTATTTATGAAGGAAAACAACTTCCGTCATGGTGAAATGTTTGGAGGAATCGAGCGTGTATTTCGTATCCGCAGGCAACTTTTCCGTATTGGAATTTTTGCAGTAACTTCAGATAATAATTTAGACAAAGCCGCGTTCACATTCAAAGCAGGCATCAACATGTATAATAACTTTAGCAGGAAATGGGACTATTAGTTTGTTAGTTGTTTGTTGTTTGTGGTTTGTTGTTTGTGGTTTCACTATGAATTGATATTTCTACAATGTTCAAATCTATTGAGCCAGCAAAATCTTAAATCTTGAGTCTGCTCCGATAAGTCTTTTTCTTGCCGCAAAGGCTCAAAGACTCGAAGTTTCGCAAAAAAGTTATGATTGCTTTTCAATACTTTGGGTTTCTTGGTGTCTTCGTGCCTTAGCGGCAATTTTGTGTTTTTTACTTTTCGGAGTAGGCTCAATCTTAAATCTTAAATCTCAAATCAAAAATCTCAAATCACAAATTTTAATTCACAAGGGTTACCCTGCCAATATATGTTTGCTTGCGCGCTGCATAAGGTTTTACTGAGATCCTGTAAACATACACCGCATTGATGCAATCAGTAGTTGGATTGCCCTGATTGAATTTTGTGCCATTCCATTTATCACCATAGGTTGTAGATTCAAAAACCAGGTTACCCCAACGATTAAAGATCAGGAATTGGAAATCACTCGGGTCAATGCCTGTGCATACGGGGAAAAAGAAATCATTCAACCCATCGCCTGTTGGTGTAAATGCGCTGGGGATATAGACTGTGAAAATATCATAAACTATAATTGTGTCGGTGGCCATAGAAGTACAGCCGTTATTGTCGGTCACAAAAAGTGTCACAATATAAGTTCCGGGTTGAGAATAATTATGAACAGCAGTGGAACCTGATCCTGAAGAACCGTCCCCGTAATTCCATAACCAGCCAACAATATTTCCGGAGGAAACTGAGCTAAAATTAACATTGCTGTTGAGTGATGAAACTTCATGCGGGCTGGCATCTATACCGGCAACCGGAGCTTCAATATTATTTATAGTAACGGAAGCAGTGGATGTACATGTACCATCGTTGACAGTGACAGTATATGTCCCTGCTGCAAGATTCGTGATTGACTGCGTTGTTTGCGTAGGGTTTGTGCTCCATGCATAAGTATAATTCCCCGATCCGTTGGAGGCAGATGCTGAAAGACTTCCGTTGTTTTGACTGCAGTTTTCATTTGAAGAAGTTATTGCAATGGCAGGTCCTGCGGTCAACCCTAAGGTAGCGATTGCAACATTTGAACATCCGTTGGCATCAATAGCTGTGACAGTGTAAGTCCCTGCTGAAACGTTTGTAAGTACTGCTGTGTTCTGCGCAGGATTAGAACTCCAGTTATATTGATATGGGGCTGTTCCACCCGTTACAGTTGCTGTTGCAGAACCATTCCCGAGGCTGCATTCTTCATTGACAACTGAGGTAACTGAAACCGATAGTCCCGGTGTATTTGTGATATTGACAGATGCTGTTGCAACGCAGGCTCCGCAGCTCACGGTAACATTGTAGGTTCCCGCAGCCAGGTTTGAAACTGATTGAAGTGTTTGCTGTGTCGGCGTGTCCCATAGATAAGTAAACCCGGAAGTACATGTCCCGCTTCCGCTCACGGTGGCTGTCCCGTTAGCCAATCCGCAGTTTTCATTTGTTGAAGTTGCGGTAGCTACAAGGGGTGCGACAGTCACGGTCACGGTGGTGCTTCCTGTACATCCTGTACCATTAGATCCGTTGATCGTATAGGTTGTCGTTGTGGTGGGTGAGGCAGTAACTGAAGTTCCTGTAGTGTCTGAAAGTCCTGCGGCAGGGCTCCATGAATAAGTATTTCCTCCTGATGCGGTCAATAAAACATTGCTTCCTGAGCAAATACTTGGGTTTGCCGGAGTGACAAGTATCACGGCATTATTCCCGACATTTATTATGACAGTGTCAACACCGCTGCAACCTCCGGACGAAACTGTAACAGTATAGGAAGAAGTGACCGCAGGTGTAACCACAGTTGTCGCAGTTGTTGCTGAATTACTCCACGAATAGGTAGTGCCTCCTGTTGCAGTCAATGTTGCGGATTGACCCGTACAGATATTTTGATCAGTGCCTGCATTTGCAGGAATTGAGGAACCAACATTGACAATGATATCATCCGTTGCCGAACATCCATTGTTTGTAACAGTAACAGTAAATGTTGAAGTTGCAGCAGGTGTAACCACAGTTGAAGCTGTTGTTGCTGCATTGCTCCATTGATATGTTCCTCCGCCGGTGGCTGTTAGAGTGGCTGATTGCGCTGTACAAATATTTTGATCGGGTCCTGCATTTGCCAAAGGCTGCGGATTGACATTTACAATCACATCATCAGTTGCCGAACATCCACCGGTGGTAACGGTAACAGTATAAGTAGTGGTATTGCCCGGAATCACGGTTATGGATGCAGCATTTCCGCCGCTACTCCATACATAGGTCCCGCCTCCGGTGGCAGTGAGTGTAGCTGACTGACTTGCACAAATGGTTTGGTCATTTCCTGCAAATGCAATGGGTAAAGGATTTATGTTTACAATCACATCATCCGTTGCTGAGCAACCTCCGCTGGTAACTGTAACAGTAAATGTTGCTGTAGTAGCCGGTGTAACAACAGTCGTTGCTGTTGATGCTGCATTGCTCCATAGGTAAGTTCCTCCTCCGGTTGCAGTGAGTGTAGCAGATTGTCCGGTACATATTGTTTGGTCAGGGCCTGCGTTGGCAGGAATGGAGGAACCAACATTCACAATGACATTATCAGTTGCTGAGCAACCGTTGTTTGTAACCGTCACAGTAAATGTTGCTGTAGTAGCGGGTGTAACCATAGTGGTGGCCGTTGTTGCAGCATTGCTCCATTGATACGTACCTCCTCCCGTTGCTGTAAGTGTTGCCGATTGACCAGTGCAAATATTTTGATCCGGCCCTGCATTAGCTAAAGGCAATGGATTCACATTTACAATCACAGCATCCGATGCACTGCATCCTCCGCTGGTTACTGTGACAGTAAAAGTCGCGGTAGATGCAGGAGTGACAGTCGTTGTTGCCGTAGATGCGGCATTGCTCCATTGATAAGTTCCCCCGCCGGATGCAGTGAGTGTGGCCGACTGACCTGCACAAATTGTTTGATCATTACCTGCATTTGCCGTTGGAATTGGGTTTACATTCACAGTGACATTGGCAGTGTTCGTGCATCCTGTACCATCTGTTCCTGTAACAATATAACTTGTGGTAGTGGTTGGATTTGCTGTAACAGTCATACCCGTAGTTGCAGATAAACCTCCTGCAGGCGCCCATGCATAAGTCACTCCTCCGCCGGCAGTGAGTGTTACTGACGATCCAGAACAGATTGTCGGGTTGGCAGGAGTTGCTGTAATTGTTGGCGCTGTTCCACCAGGTGTCACTGTATAACTCGCCGTTGAAGTACATCCCCCGTCGCCGGTGACTGTTACAGTATATGTTCCTGCTCCGGTTACCGAGGTGCTTGCCGATGTAGGTGAAACTATGGTTGTGCCTGCTGTTCCTGACCATGCATACGTTGGCAAAGTCATGTTTGTTGTTGCCGTTAATGTTGTCGTCGTAGAGCCACATGGCATTGCCGAAGCGCTGATGGATGTGGTGATCGGATAAGCTGTAATATTGCTGATAACGATGTATTCATAGTAAGGGTCACCGCCATTGTTGTTGCCTGCACAGCCGCTGCCTGTGTTGGTGATGGTGGAATTTGATTTATAAATGATCTGCAAAGAATTTAAACCCACACCTGCAGCAAAAGTGTAATTAACATCCGACATGGCATTGCCTCCGCTGCTGGTGGGCGTTGTTGATGCCATAGTACCTGTGGCAGCATTGTAGGAATTGTTTGCCACCACTCCGCTTACTGTGGGATAAACTGTGCTTCCTGCGCAGTTCACACCGGAAACCACAACTACATCTGAAAATGGATAAGAACCGCCGTCCGTATTGATATCAAAAATTCTGAAAGTGATAGGTCCAATAACAGGTTGTGAAAAGGTGATATTGGTAGTGACACTCGATGTTTTATCAGGCCAGTCAACAGCCAGCAACAGCCCCGTTTCATTGTAATCTCCGCTTCCGCTTGCTGTGATATAACGTGGCGAATATGGCCATGTACCATTGACCGTAGGATCGCAAAAAAACTTTGTCCCTGCGCTTGCACCCACCGATTGCGAACAGGCTGCGGAACCGGGCACTGTAGGAGTAACAACTGCACTCATAATACCTGTTGTGTAGGTATAAGGAGCATAGCCTGCATTAGTGTATCCACTCCACGAAAAAGTAGTCTGTGAGATACCTTTAAAAGTGATGGAAGAAAGTAGTAAAAGGAATATGATTTTTTTAAGCATTATGTACAAATTCAAAGCGGGCAAAAATATAATTAAATTTTAAGAGATAGTAAGACTGCTAAAATAATATTTGGTTGCCCACTAAATGAATTTAAATCGTTGATTGAGTTTGATTGGAATTACAAGTTATGTAGGTTGAAAGACTATCTAAGCAGACAATATCAGGATTACAAAAGTTTTCAAATCTTTCGCAGTTTTACAGTTTACCAACCATCATTCTTCTACCAAAAACATTTCCGAAGCAATGCCATCAGCAAACAGCTTGCCTTCGTCAGTGAGGTAAAGAATTTCTTCTGCAAGGATCATTTGATTTCTTTCAATAAACTTTGCTGCTTTTTTTTGCATTGTGGAGGCGGCATCAGCGCCAAAAGTTTTTTCAATAAGTTTCAAATCGCAACCCCACATGGTGCGGAGGGAAGTCATCACATATTCATTGAATTTATCAGCAGTCGTAAGAATCTCTTTTTCGAAAGGAACAATTCCTTTGGCAAGTGAGGCAATATAATTTAATAGATCAGGCTTGTTCCACTGCCGCGAATCAATATTAAATGAATGTGCCGAAGGTCCAAGTCCAAGGTATTTCCTGCCTTTCCAGTAATTGCTGTTGTGGCGGGAAATTGATCCTTCTTTGCAGAAATTTGAAATTTCATATTGAATAAAACCATTGGTCTTCATCTGTTGCATCAGGAATTTAAACTGCCGGGCGTTTTGTTCCTCGTCCACGCCTTTCAATTTTCCTTTCCTTATCAGCATATCCAGTGCAGTGGATGGTTCAACAGTAAGACCATAGGAGGATATGTGAGGTACCTCAAGAGAAAAAGCAATATCTAAATTGGTTTTCCAATTCCCGTCAGTGAGGGTAGGAATGGCGTAGATCAAATCAATGCTGATGTTTTCGAAACCCGCATCCTGACTACGTTTCACTGATGCTTCGGCCTGCGATGCTGTGTGTCTTCGCCGGAGATATTTAAGATCTTCTTCAAAAAAAGACTGAATACCTATACTGAGACGGTTTACAGGCAACGCCTTTATCTCACCAAGTTTTTTCTTATCAAGATCGTCAGGATTGGCTTCAAGAGTTATTTCTGCATCCGCTGATACTTCAAAAGTCTGATAGATCTTATCAAATATTTTCATCAGGGTTTCATAATCCATCAAAGAAGGAGTTCCCCCACCGAAATAGATAGTCCCGATGGTTTCTGATTCTAAATAATTCTTTTGAAGTTCAGTTTCCTTGAGCAATGCAGAAATAAATTCCTCAGCATGCTTAGAAGATGCTACTGAATAAAAATTACAGTAGTAACATTTGTTTTTACAAAAGGGGATGTGAATGTAGATGCCTGCCATTAGTGAGTTAGTTTAGTAAAGTGGCAGTAGGCAGTGGCAGTAGGCAGTGGCAGTAGGTAGTGGTAGTTGCAGTGGGCAGGAGGGTGGTCATGAAGTTTGTTTTGGAAGGAATTTTTCAGGATTGCAAATCATACTACCTAACATGCGACCGACTTCACTATAATCATCATCAAGTTTTTTATGTGTGGCAATATCAATAAAAGTGCAGTCTTTTGCAAAGTCGAGCCATACTGTAGTTTCGCTGCATTCACCATCGGCATCAGTCATTTTACTTGAGAAATGTTTTGGATATTTTCTTTTTCTATACCCTTCGCCAATATTAGCACAGACCGATCTTGAAGATCTCCTTACCTGATCGGTTAAAGAATAAGTTTCTGTTTTAGGAAATGACTTAGAAATTTCAAAAATCTCCATAGCTAAACGATAAGCTAACTTATAAACTTTTAAATCCTTAAATCCTCTGTCCATAGTTTTATAATTTAGTTAATATGATTCATACCCTGCCCCTGCCTACTGCTACTGCTTACTGCTTACTGCCACTGCCACTGCCACTGCCACTGCCACTGCTACTGCCACTGCTACTGCCACTGCCACTGCTACTGCCACTGCTACTGCCACTGCCACTGCCACTGCTACTGCTACTGCCACTGCCACTGCCACTATATTGCCACTGCCATTGCCTACTGCCCACTCCTTCTTGCAATCATCAATGCGTTGCCCATAGTGACATCAATACGTTTTTCAAAAGTCAATCCTGCTTTTTCGAACCATTCGCACATTTCTTTTTCGGTGTAAGTATCGCCTTCTTCAGTGCCCACAAGCATATTCAATGCAAAGATCGCTCCACCTGCCGGGTTTATCCGATCATCATCCATCACCTGATCCTGTATAACAATTCTTCCTCTGGGGTTCAATGAGGCAGCACATCTTTTGATCAGTTTCACATTGCCATTATAGGAATTGATGTGTACAACTGCAGAGATGAAAACAATATCATAGCCACACGGCAGCAGGTCGGTGTTATAATCACCGCTGACAGTATTCACCTGTTTGGTCATTTTATCCTGTCTGATGTATTTATCAGTAAGGGGTGTGACATTGTGCAGATCGAAAACCGTTGCTCTAATATCCTTGCCGGCTTTGGCAAATGCCATTGCAAAAGCACCTGAACCACCGCCAAGATCGAGTACATGATTAACTCCAATAAGATCTATTTTGGCTACTATATCTGTAGCCTGTTTTTTTGCACGGTAATGCATGGCTTCGATAAATGCTTCCAGCCATTTGTTTTCACGGTTGTCAATATTTTTGGGACGATCCGAAACTGTCTTGCCGTTAATAACAGCCTGGGTGAGGGTGCTCCATGTTTGCCATAAATTTACCGTGTGCATTAATCCGGACATGTACCCGGGTTTACCTTTCACAAAATAAGTACTTGCTTCTTCAGTATTGTAAAATTTATCCTCGCGTTTTTCAAGAAAACCAATAGCACAAACAGCGTTCATCAGCCTGTCTGTTGCCCTTGAATCGGCCTTTATTCTTTTTGCAACTGCATCAGAAGTTCTGGGAGTTTTTTCAAGGTATGTAAAAATATCCAGTTCAAATGCTGTAAGCAATATTCTGCTTTTTTGAAAATGATTGATGAATTCACGAATTGATTCAGGGGTGTATTTTATTGCGGTCTTTTCCATGATTAATTTTTTTGATTGTCAAAGGTAGTGAAAACTCAGCATTACTGAAAAAATTCTGTTCAAAAAACCGTAACTTTGTAAACCCACATTAATTTAAGGACAGGTTTATGAATATTTCTATAAAAAGCCTTGATAAACTCATCATCATTGGTGATCGGGTTTTGATAAAGCCTGAATCATTAAGCAACCGTACAAAAACAGGATTGTACCTACCCCCGACTGTTGTTGAGAAGGAAGAGATCAAAAGCGGCTACATCATTAAAGCAGGACCCGGTTACCCTATCCCATCGTCAGAAGATGATGAAATCTGGAAAAAAGACAAAGAGAAAGTAAAATATATTCCGCTCCAGGTGAAAGAAGGAGACCTGGCATTATACCTGCAGAAACAAGCTATCGAGTTAGAAATAGATCAACAGAAATATTTTCTGGTTCCACAGTCTGCAATACTTTTGTTAATGAGGGATGAGGAATAATTTGAAATGGAAGCTTTGTATGATTTGAGATTTATTTTTTGCAATATATCTTCAGCATATCATTAGCCTGTGAATAGCCAAGTTCAAGTGCTTTATTAAAATCAGTGCAAGCATTTGATGTGTCTTTTAAAGCTATCCTCATGATGCCCCTGTTGAAATAAGCAGTAGAGTTATTGGGATCGTATTTGATAGATTTTGAATAATCTTCCTCGGCACTGGAGTATTCTTTCTTGTTATATTCCACGAGACCTCTATAGAAATAAGCATTTGCATATTGGGGATCAACTTCAATGGTTTTGTTAAGGTTGAATAATGCATTTGGCATATCATTCATGTTGTAGTATGAAACACCCAGTCCACTATAAGCCCATGCCAGGTGTTCAAAATTATTCTTTATTGAATTCTTATAATCTGCGAGGGATCCGGCATAATCTTTCAGTTTTTGTTTTGCAGTCCCCCTGTTGTAATAAGCCATTGCATATTTACTATCCACTTTCAATGTCTGATCATACCCTGAAATTGCCTGCGGTAAGGAGTCCATCATATAATAGCAGTTAGCCCTATTGTTGTAGGCAACAGGAAATCTGTAATTTTTTTCTATTGCTTCATTATAATCACTCAATGCTCCCTGAATATCCTTCCGATCATACTTGCCTACACCTCTTGCCCAATAGGCATGGCCAATGGTTGGATTTTTCTTTACAACATCGTCAAACAAAACAACACCGTTTGCCCATGCCTGATTTCTTTGAAAGGTTAAGACAGAGAAAATAATTGCTGCAACAGCAATCAAAAATACACTGAGGTTTCTTCCTGCTTTGGTAAAATTTTTAAATTTATTGTCAACATAATCGCAGTATAATTTGCCGACAATAAAAAAGAGACCAATGTAAGGAACATAAGTGTAACGGTCGGAAACAATAGTGAAACCAACGGGAATGAATTGCAATACGAGCACAATTGAGATCAGGAAAAAACCAAAGCCAAAGATCAATTCTCTGCGGATCTTTTTTAAGAAGAAAATCAGAAATGCGATAAATGCGATTCCAAGTGGTGCAGCATAATAAATCCACGGAAGAAAATCTCCTGATTTTGCAGGATAATAATAAATCGCACACAGATTAAAAGGAGCAATGGCCTTTACTATGTAAAACATGAAAGCATAACTTATCAGGAATATCCTGTCGAAAATTGAAAATACATAATGAAAATCACTGAGGGCATTTAAGGCTCCGAACTTCCTTTGCGAAAAAATGTTTATGATCCCAAATGCCAATGCAAGCATGAAATAAGGAACTTTTTCAGCAATCAATCTTTTATCAAATTTCCTTTTCAGGTAAAAATCTATCAACACCAATAGCGGTGCAAGGCATACTGCCGCAGGTTTAGATAATAGCGAAAGACAAAATAAAATCAACGAATAAATAAGAAATTTTAGTTTTTTGTCATGCTTCAGGTATAATAGATATGTGATAAGGGAACCTAGAAAGAATATCGTATAGAGCACATCCTTCCGTTCCGAGATCCATGCTACAGATTCAACATGCATAGGATGTATTGCAAAGAACAGCGAAACGATGATCGAAATTTCAACTCTTTTTACAAGCAGATTCATAAACCCAAAAACCAATGCAATATTTGCAAGATGTAGAATAAGATTGAAAAGGTGAAAAGGAAAAGCGTTTTCACCGAATAGCTTGTAGTCAAGGGTGAGTGACAGCACTGCCAGAGGATGATAGTTGCCAGCTATTGGGGTTGTGAAGATGGAAATAATATCAGATAAAGAAAGTCTTTTCAATTCAGAGGCACTGGCAATATATGCTGTGTCGTCAAGATTGGTGATAAAAGAATTGTGAAGTGTGTTGAGTGAAACGATAAGCCCGAGGATCACAAGTGAGATGACATAAAAAGCAGTCATGTTCCTTTTTTTTGGTTGCTTTACCCCTTTAGCAGCAACAACAGTTTTTTTTCCCTGAGGCTTTTTCCCTGAAGACATCTTTACTTCTCAATTAGTAATACAAGGTTATTTGATTTTGTCAGTGTTTTTATTCTTTACTCTGGCTGAAGGAGTGTCTTTAAAAACATAGACAATTCTAAATGCAAGGTCGTTGTTAAACTGTTTGCGTGTCCACGTACCGGTAATATTATGAAAAGTACGTGTTCTGATCTTACCCATAGAATAAGAATACCTCAAGTTGAAGTAAAAACCGGTAATTATTTTTAGTTGCAGATCAATCAGAACGTCGGTGTCCGATGTTTTATACGGGCCATAAGGAGTGCTCCAATTCATCCGTGTACTGTTTTGCCATTCTTTAAAATCAACAAGTCTTGCCCATGAAAAACCGGCTCCAACTTTGACAATGTCTTTGTCGGCATATTGAAATAGTACTGGTACTTCCACATAATTTAAAATGAGTTTATATTCGCCATTGATTGAGTCGAGATAAACCGGACGCTGGTAACTGCCTTTCTGGCTATATGAAGTTTCAAGGCTTGCAGAGAAATGCTTGCCAAATGGAACGATTGCAAATGCACCGGCATTAAGACCTAATTTATGAAAGCCATAAACTTCATCGCCGTCAACCTGTGTTGCGTTCAATCCAAGAGCCAACCCGCCTTTTATCTTTTGCCCTATAACAACACAGGGTAGCAGTAATATGAGTATGAATAAAAAATGACTACGCATGATAAAAAATAATGCAGCTAAATTACAAAAGAAATATCATTTGAAGAAGAATAACGCAACAACACTGATAGTATTGTGCAATGTTGAAAAAAAAGCAACTTATTTTCACCCTTTTTGAATTCATTTAGTAATTTTGAACTTTCATTTCACGACTTAAAATTAATTGACATGAAAACGAGAACCATTTTTCTTCTTTTTATTCTCTTCACAGGATATGCACTCAAAGCCCAAACCAGCGGCCCTCCAAGACATTTATTTTTTGAATACGGACCTTTGGGTAAAAGTAGTCTTGTTACTCCGGCATCTAAAAGCAACTCTCATTTTGCTATTGGCCTGAAATATCATGGTTGGAGAGAGGAAAAACCTCTGCAGTTTGAGATGGACCTTGACTACAGACATGTTTCTTTCTACGATAGTATAAGCGAACGAAAATCTTTAGGTATGGGTGAGATGTATGTTGGACCACGTTTGTTGATCTCGAAATTTCTTCCGATATATCCTACCTTATCGGCATTGGCAGGAGGGTACTATGTTTTCGGCAATACTGCAGGGTTTAATGCTCTATTAACGGCTGGTGTTTATTATAATTTTACACAACCCACGCAGGATAGAAATGGAGTATCATTAGAGTTCACTTACCGCCCGGTGAATATTACCTATGGTTCATTTGTAATTCCACCGGCATGGGCTATCAGAATAGGGTTTTTCTTCTAACAATAAGTTTGTCAATAGTCAATAGTCATTCGTCATTGCCTTCTTAATTAAAAAGATTAGAATTTATGTTGAGTAAAAATTGAATAATGACTATTGATCAGTGACCAATGACTAATGACCAATTCCATTACTTGATTTTTTTCTCAGTTTCCGGTTCTACATCTTTCATGGTAAATGAAATTCTTTTACGCTCCACATCCACTTGCTGAACTTTTACTCTTACCTTTTGATTAAGCGTGACCACTTCGTTGGGGTCTTTTACAAATTTATTTGCAAGCTGGCTGACATGAACCAAGCCATCCTGATGAACACCCACATCAACAAACGCTCCGAAAGCGGTAATATTGGTAATGATTCCGGGCAATATCATTCCTTCTTTAAGATCTTTGATGGAATGGATATTTTTATCAAATTCAAAAAAATCGAACTTCTTTCGCTTGTCTCTGCCCGGTTTTTCAAGTTCACTCATGATGTCCTGAAGTGTGGGAATACCCGTTTGTGCTGTTACAAATTCTTCAAGTTTTATTTTCTTTCTTAACTCTTCTTTTTGCACCAGATCATTCAAAGAACAATCGAGTTTTTCTGCCATTTTTGCAACCACATGATAACTTTCGGGATGCACAGCGCTTGCATCTAAAATGTTTTCGGCATCGTGTATTCGCATAAACCCTGCTGCCTGCTCGAAGGCTTTATCTCCAAGCCGGGGTACTTTCAGAAATTCTTTTCTTGATTTAAAAGCGCCGTTTTTATTGCGGTAATCTATTATGTTCTTCGCAAGAACGGGCCCCACGCCTGAAACATAAGTCAGCAATTGTTTACTGGCAGTATTCACTTCCACACCTACAGCATTTACGCAACTTTCAACAATATCGCCAAGACTTTTCTGCAATTGATTCTGATCAACATCATGCTGATATTGCCCTACGCCAATTGATTTGGGGTCTATCTTCACAAGCTCTGCCAAAGGATCCATTAATCTTCTTCCAATAGAAACTGCCCCGCGAACAGTAATATCATATTCAGGAAATTCTTCACGGGCTATGGCTGAAGCTGAATAAACAGATGCTCCGCTTTCGTTGACAACCAATGCCAGCACTTCCTTTTCAAAATGTATGCTTTTAATAAACCGTTCTGTTTCCCTTCCTGCCGTGCCGTTTCCAATGGCAATGGCTTCTATCTTGTATGCTTTGACAAGACTTTGAATTTTATGTGCTGCTTGTTTAACATCATTCTGGGGTGGGTGCGGATAAATTGTTTCATTATGCAGTAGTTTTCCCTGCCTGTCAAGGCATACGATCTTACATCCTGTTCTGAATCCAGGGTCAATGGCAAGCACATTTTTTTGCCCGAGAGGAGGAGCCAGTAATAATTGCCTGAGGTTTTCGGCAAAGATATTTATCGCACCTTTGTCAGCTTTTTCTTTATAAACCTGCCGTATTTCAGTTTCAAGTGAAGGACTCAAAAGCCGCTTGTAGCTATCTTTCAAAGCCATCTCCACCTGTGCCGAGGATTCATTCACTCCTTTGATGAAATTTTTCTGAAGAATTTCAATCGCTTTGCTTTCATCAGGAGAAACACCCACTTTAAGGAAACCTTCGTTTTCGCCCCTGAACATGGCAAGTATTCTGTGTGAAGGAGCCTTTTGCAACGGCTCTTCCATTTCAAAATAACTCTGGTAGTTTTCACCTTCTTTTTCTTTCCCCTTCACAACTTTTGAATGAATGACTGCTTCCCTGTTATACAGATTGCGCAGGCGTTGCCGTGCATTGCTGTCCTCATTTATCCATTCCGCAATAATATCCCTTGCCCCTGCCAATGCATCATCTTCGCTCAAAACTCCTTTTTCTTCACTCACAAACTCCGACGCTTTCAGGTGGACATCTGTTTCTCTTTGCTGCATGATGAGTTTTGCCAATGGCTCAAGACCTTTAGCAATTGCTATAGTTGCACGTGTTTTACGTTTAGGGCGATAAGGAAGATAGATATCTTCGAGTTCTGAAAGTGTGGTTGCACAATTCAATTGCTTCAGGAGTTCATCCGTCATTTTCTCCTGTTCAGTTATTGATTCAATGATAGCAGCTCTGCGTTTATCAATTTCAACAAGCTGGGTGTACCTGTCCCTGATGAATGCAATCTGAACCTCATCCAGGCAGCCTGTAGCTTCCTTGCGATAGCGGGCAATGAAAGGAATTGTTGCGCCATTGTTGAGCAGTTCAACAGTGTTTTCAACCTGTTTCAGGGTTACACCAAGTTCTTTGGAAATAAGTTCTGTGTGATTTGATGGCATAAGAGAATATTAAAAAGAGTTTATAGCAAAATGCAAATTACTGAAAAATTATTGGTCAAAAAAAAAGTCATTAGCCATTTTGCTACAAATGACAAATGACTGTTGACTATTGAATAATTGATTTATTTATTCCTTCACAAATTTCTTTATCCCTACTCCTTTTTCCGTTTTTACTTCCACTATATAAACTCCGCTTGGGAAGAGGATTGTTTTTTAAGAAAATTGTTTTTTAGGGATTAAAAATCCCTGGTTAAAACCGAAAGGATTGCAAATCCTTTCGGTTGCTGCAAATCCGGAGCTGCGGAAGATCTGGCAAATCCTGGATATAAGATTATAAACATTAATTTTTAATTAGCTTTACATTAAAATTAGCAAAATTGACTTTCATGCTATCGATAGGTGAAAGAATATCTATTGGTAAATATTCACAAGTTGCATGATAACTAGTCATATAGAAAGTGCCTTGAAAACTTCCACTTAATCTGTTATTTGTGTAATTGGTTAAAATAAATTTGGCTACATTACTTGCGGAAATCATTTTAAAATCGGAGATATTCGTGTCGGGAGAAAGTATTTTATTAAAACTTATCCGAGCAAATTGTTTTGCAGTATCAGGAATATCATGAATGTAATCAACAAAATTTACATTTTTCTTCGGGAACAGGAAAGGATACTCAATATTATCAAGATTAATACAAATTTCCATCATTATCAAATTGTAACAGCTTATCAAATTTGTGTTAACGTAAACTCTATGATTTATTGTATCATAAAAAGCACAACTATCGGATAGATTAGGAATTTGGAAAAACTGGTTGTTATTATAATTTATTAAAATGGAACCATTTGTGTCATTTATTACATTGTTATTTGTATTTTTTTCTTTGTTACAAGAACAGAATGTCATAATAGTTATAAAGAACATTAAATAATTTTTTTTCATTATGTTTTTAGTGTTAAAATATTGACATCATAAGTTGTTTATAAGGAATTACAAATCCCAAGTTAAAACCGAAAGGACTGCAAATCCTTTCGGGCACGCTGCAAATCCGAAACGACAGAAATCCGAGAATATGTTTTTCTGGTATTTCATCAGAACCTAATTCAGGGAAATTTTTAAGCAAATCTAAAAAGTCAATTACTTTTTGTTCGAAAGCTTGCGCTACTTTTTCACCTCATTTATCAGAAATGTGTTCTTTAATTGACTGATAATTTTTACCAGCACGTTTAGTAAGGAATATTTTCATTTCTTACTTTTAAATATTTTTTCACTTTCAATCAAATTATCATCGTTTTCTGATTCGTCGTAGGCTAATAAAACATCTTGTTTTTGTTGCTCTGTCAGTGATGCCCAAAGTTGTCCGGATTTATTTTTTTCTCTTATTTTAAGAAAGTCATAAAGAGTCTGTAAAAGTTGTTCGCTTTGTATGCCATCAACTATACTGTGAATATTAGCTCTCAATTCAAGTGTTCCCATTTTATTTTTTTTTACAAAATTACAAAATTTTCAGGCCATTACTCTTAAAAAAATGTTCCACCTTTTTGAGGGGTGGAACATTTTTTTTATTTGGATTGCAAACTCATCAGGAGACGAACGCGATCAGGGAATGGTTGCACCATTGTTGAGCAATTCAACAGTGTTTTCAACCTGTTTCAGGGTTACACCAAGTTCCTTGGAAATAAGTTCTGTGTGGTTTGATGGCATAAGAGAATATTAAAAAGAGTTCTTAAGTAAAATGCAAATTACTGAAAAATTATTGGTCAAAAAAAAAGTCATTAGCCATTTTGCTGCAAACGACTAATGACTTTTGACTACTGACTTTTGACAAATTTATTCCTTCACAAACTTCTTCACGGCAATTCCTTTATCATTTTATCACCACCATCTTCTTCCCCTCCGTGCTTTGCACCGAAGTTACTAATTGATACAAATATGTTCCCGCCGCAATATCCGCTGTTGAAACAAGCAATGTGCTGAATGTTTTATCCACTTTGAAGCGCTTCACTTCAGTGCCTTGAAGATTGTAAAAAACTATTTCGCCTTCGTTAATGTCGGGCGGAAATGTGTAATCTATTTTTGTTGATGATGTAGAGGGGTTGGGATAGGGATTGGAAATACTGCCATAGTTTTGAGCAATCATAAAGCTTTGATTAGCAGTAATAATATCTGGAGTTAATTTCCCTGGTAATCCAAATACTTTAGCATGACCATTTTGATAACTTAATATCATTTTAGTGCCTTGAGTTGTGTTATAAATAGGTAATTGTTGAGGAGGCATCTGTATATATACAGCAGGAGCGGCAGTATCTGAGAATAATAATGTACCATCATCTTTATAAATCCCTGTATAAGAATATGTGGGTAATGTAGCAGTATACATAAATTCTATTCCAGGAATTGTATCAAATAATTTTTCAGAAAAATAGAGGAAACAAATATGATTGATGTCATTATCATTATGAGGAAAATTTGAAAAATCAATGGTTTTAATTAGGGTATGATTTATGTCGTAAATACAAACTTTATGGCCATGCCGATTTATTTTAATATATTCATCACCTGCAATTTCAAAATGTACTAATTCCAGTTGATCCTCGGCAGCAGGTGTGCCTGATCCAAATACAGAGGCTGAATCATAGTCATGTTCCAAAGTTATCTGCCCCCTTGCACTCATCCCAAATGCCAGCAATGCCAAAAATAAAATCTTTTTCATGTTGATTGTTTTTATTGTTTAAGGACTTCAAAATTAAACATTTTATTTGAAAGCAAAAAAAACCGGGGCATATTAATCAACACTCCGGTTTTTTTTAAACTTTCCCAAAGTGAAGAAAACTTTGGGAAAGTAACTTTTTCTATTTTATCACCACCATCTTCTTCCCCTCTGTACACTGCATCGAAGTTACCAATTGATACAAATACGTTCCCGCCGCAATATCCGCTGTTGAAACAAGCAATGTGCTAAATGTTTTATCCACTTTAAAACGCTTCACTTCGGCGCCTTGTAGATTATAAAAAACTATTTCGCCTTCATTGATACCGGGAGGTAAAGTGTAATCAATATTTGTTGTGTTGTTGGTTGGGTTGGGATAAGGATTAGAAATTTTACCTAAATTTTGTGCTGATATTAAATTATTATTTGCATCATTAATTGCAGTGGTCAAGTTACCAGGAATGCTAAATACCCATGCTTGTCCATTTGAATAACTCAAAATCATTTTAGTACCTTGAGTAGTATTATAAATTGGATATTGCTGTAATGGCTCATTCACCCTGATTGAAGGTGCTCCAGTATCTGAAAAAATAATAGTACCATTATCCTTGTAAATATTTGTAGAAGCTGGTATCCCATAACCACCATAAACATACATAAATTTTATTGAGGAATCTAAATCAAATAATTGTTCTGAAAAATAAAGAAAGTCACCTAATAATCCATTTGAATTAACTGGAAAACCTGAGCAATTAATTGTTTTTATCAATGCATGATTTAGATTGTAAATGCTGATTCGTTTTGACATTCTATTAATTTTTAAATATCTTTCGCCTGATAATTCAAAATTAATAACCATTAACTGATTGCTTTGAGTAGCTCCATTTCCTAAAGCTGAGGCACTATCATATTTATGTTCTAAGGTTATCTGAGCTTTTACATTCATTCCAAATGCCAGCAATGCCAATAATAAAATCTTTTTCATGTTGATTGTTTTTATTGTTTAAGGACTTCAAAATTAAACATTTTATTTGAAAGCAAAAAAAACCGGGGCATATTAATAAACACTCCGGTTTTTTTTAAACTTTCCCAAAGTGAAGAAAACTTTGGGAAAGTAACTTTTTCTATTTTATCACCACCATCTTTTTCCCTTCCGTACTTACCACCGAAGTTTGCAATTGATACAAATACGTACCCGCCGCAATATCCGCTGTCGAAACAAGCAATGTGCTGAATGTTTTATCCACTTTAAAACGCTTCACTTCGGCGCCTTGAAGATTGTAGAAAACTATTTCGCCTTCGTTGCTACCAGCAGGAAGAGTATAATCTATAGTGGTTGTATTGTTGGTTGGGTTGGGATAAGGATTTGAAATTATACTTTGAGTTTGTGATACTATTAAATTATTGTTTGCATTTTTAATATCTACTGTTAAAATACCAGGCAAATCGAGTAGACGGCTCCGCCCGGTATTGCCGGACGGAGTGCGCCTCTCACACCACTGATCGTACGGGTCGCGTAAACAGCGGTTCATTAAGATGTGGAGCCTTTTTCACATACCATTCAAGTAAAGATTCATAACCCC
>CAISZK010000023.1 GCA_903889915.1 uncultured Bacteroidota bacterium | reverse complement strand
CCCCGTAGGATATTTATCCAACGGGGTAAACTTTGAACTTTGAACAAATCTTAAATCCTTATTTGCGCCATTGCGTCTTTGCGTACCTATTTTAGTAATACAATGCTTGAAGGAAAGTCACGTAGTGACGTCATCTTTGTAATAAGAAAGTACAATGGCCATCCAAAGTCACGTAGTGACGACATTTTGAAACCCCAATTTCAAATTTCAAATCACAAATCACAAATCACAAATCAAAAATGATGATACCCCTTTTCCCCAAACGGCTGCAGTTCCTGTATCATCATTTCTTCAAGGATCTTTACTTCTTTTTCATAATTCAATTTCTTTTCAGGAGATTCCTTTATTTCCTCCAGAATTTCATAAACAAAATTTCCTGCGCCTGTCGTTGACCAATCATTTTGCAATTGAGCGTTTGAATGAATACCGATGTCGAGTTGCAGTTTCAATGCCGGCCATGCAGCTTTCAGGTCGGTGCTGCTGCCAATAAACACCTTGTTGTTTGTAAGGTTTCTCAATTGAAACACGCCCATCGGGTATTTCATTTGTTTAAACTCTTCCTTAAGTTCTTTGCGTGTTTTCATGAGTGATCATGTAAAGATTGTTTTGAGAAATTGCTATGAAAATATTGACAGCAGTTCCCCCACTGACTAATGACTAATGACTATTGACTATTGACTATTGACTATTGTCAACTGACTTTTGACCAATCAGCTTTTCATAGATATTGTAATTCTCCTCATCAAAACAAACAAAGGTCACTTCGTCAAAACCCTTGTCAATACGGAGAAATGCATCAACAGTATCCAGTGCAATTTGTGCAGCTTTTTCTTTCGGGAAACCATAAGCGCCTGTGCTGATATTAGGAAAAGCGATAGTCCTGATGTCTTTCAAAACTCCAAGATGCATGCAATTCCTGTAGCATGAAATGAGGTAGTTTTCTTCCATGAATTCTCCACCCTTCCAGATAGGGCCTACTGTGTGGAAAATATATCTTGCCGGGAGGTTAAATCCCTTTGTAGATTTGGCATCGCCGGTGCGACATCTTCTCAACTGTGCACATGCTTCCTTTAGTTCTGGTCCTGCGGCTTTGTGAATTGCGCCATCAACGCCACCACCGCCACTCAATTTTATGTTGGCAGCATTTACAATTGCATCAACTTTGAGTTGTGTAATGTCGCCCTGAATGATTTTGATTCTTGCATCCATAATTTTAAGTATTTGTTTAAAAATAGGTCGTTCTTATTAGGGAAATAATACCGGAATTGACAAAAAAAGTATTCGTTGTTCGTATCATTTCATCCTTACTACGATTAAATAATTATTGTACAAACTACATTGCTGAAACTGTCACTTTCCTTCTTATTATTGAATCCCTACTCATGATATAGATCCTTTATCACCCCCACGAATTCATCAGCCAGCGCATTGTTTGAAGCAATGATATGCTGCCCGAAAAGAAATTCATCACCACCATTGAAATCGAAAACCTTTCCGCCAGCCTGCTGAACAATAAATGATCCTGCCGCCACATCCCATGATTTAAGGCCTGATTCAAAAAAACCTTCAAACCTTCCGCAGGCAACATAAGCCAGATCCACCGCCGCAGAACCAAGGCGACGAATGCCATGCGAGTTTTTTAAAAAATAAGTGAACAACTTCATGTAGCTGCCCAGTTTTGAATAATCAGTGTAAGGAAATCCTGTGGCAAGCAAAGCATCGGAGACACTCTTCTTTTCTGAAACTTTTATCTCTTTTCCATTCAAAAATGCAGCGCTGTTTTCCCAGGCATAAAAGCATTCGTCCAGGTTGATCTCATAGACCACACCAAGAACAATCTTTTGCTCTTTCATCAATGCAATGCTTACAGAATAGCAGGGGAGACCATGGATATAATTGGTGGTTCCATCAAGCGGATCAACAATCCAATTATAAATGTCGGCTTTGTTTATTGAGGTTTTTTCTTCAACAATGAAACCTGCCGAAGGAAGAATTTCCGCAAGTTTGGCGACTATCAGTTTCTCTGAACTCTTATCAACATAAGTAACGAAATCGTGCAGACCCTTTGTTTCAATGTCAGCCTCGCTGAGTTTGCTGACCTCGCCTTTCAGAAAAGCGCCCGCTTCCTTTGCAAGATCACAAACCTTTTTGCAAATTAATTCATAATCTACCATGATCTTTCAATCAGTTTTGATTTCGGTTTCTGTATTAGGTTCAATGGGTTTTTGATTTTTCTTTTTCCTTAAAAAGTATATCAACATGAGCACGCCTGCAACAAAAAACACCGTTGAAATGATCTCCGCCTGTGTGATCTGAAAACCGAAAATGTGGTATTTTGTGTTCACGCGAATCTTTTCAATAAAGAAACGTTCGATGCCATTCAGGATTAAATAAATTGCGCTCATGACGCCTACAGTTTTAATACGGTGTCTGAAAATCCAAAGAAAAGCGAATAAGATCAGGCACGTTGCAATTTCATAAAGCGGGGTTGGGAATACAGGGGGATCGAGGTGCGAACAATGTTTGCCAACACAACCTGCCATCTGCACGCCTTCATTGATGACGTTGTGCGGATAATCATAAGCCCACATCCATTGCGGAAGCCAGCTCAGCCAATGAGGTTTTGCCATTTCATTCACTATGCCCCAGTCACCATCGCCGGCCATGTGGCAGCCAATACGTCCCAATGCATAAGCCAACATCAGAGCGGGCGCAACAGCATCGGATATCACAAGCAAATTGATCTTGTTTTTCTTTGAATACCATAAAAGAAATGCCCCTGCAACGATCACTCCGCCATAAAAAGTAAGTCCGCTGAACGAGAAAATGGAACCATAAGGATCTCTCATAAATTCGCCCAAGTTCTCAAGATTGTGGAATATCTTTGCCCCGATGATGCCAAACACGGCAGCATACATCACATAATTCCCTGTAAGCTCGTAAGGATGCACAACCACATCTTCAAGACGTGGTGTTTCGAGTTTGTGTTTTTGTTTTTCACGATAACGAAGGAATGCTGCCAATGCTGCGCCAAGGATACCCCCGACAAAACTGCCATCAGCAGAAAAAACATAAGCCTGCGGATTGTCGGAAAAAAAACTATAATTCACAAAAATCCCTACAAACTTATAGCCTATAACAAAACCGGCAATGGCCATAAACAACAGTTCCTGTATGGAAGCAGGTTTGCCAACCATCACTTTTTTTATGTGGCTTTGCAGGTCGCCGAGTTTTTCCTTTCTCTTAAGTTCGAGCAATAACACCCATGCTGCGAAAATAAAGGAGATGGCTACAAAAAATCCGAAAGTTTGAATCGGCAAAGGAATGTTAACTCCAAATACGCCTCTTATAAGATCAGTCAGTGTTGGGTACATTATTTATGATTTGAGATTTTTGATTTAAGATTTGTTCAAAGTTTAAGGTTTCAAAGTTCAAAGTGGGCAGACATTTTACATTTTACATTCTTCTTATTTTACATTTTACATTCAATGTTCTGATGCCGCACCCAATGACTACTAATGACTATCAATAACCATCAATGACTATTGACTAATGACTATTGACTAATGTCCATTGACCATTGACTATTGACTAATTTTAATTGCAAAGATACCGTCTTTTTCAATTCTTTCAAGCAACACTTTTCTAACCTGGTTAATTAATTCAGGATTATAAGGTGTTTTTACTTTGATGTAATTTTCAGTAAAGCCATACATCATGTCTTTGTCATTGTCCGATTCAAACAGAACAGATTTTTCTTTTCCAATATTTTCGTTACAGAATTTTTCTTTCATTTTCAATGAAAGGTCAAGCAATTTCTGACTTCTTAGTTTTCTTTCTTCATGCGAGATTGCTCCGTCCATCAGCGCTGCAGGTGTTTTTTCCCTTTCGGAATAAGTGAAAACATGCAGTGCAGAAATAGGGGAGGCTTCCAGATATTTTAAACTTTCATTAAAATCTTCTTCCGTCTCGCCGGGAAAGCCTGTAATAATATCAACGGCAATGCAGGAATCAGGCATGAGCTTTTTGATGTGGTCAACCTTCTCAGTGAACGATTCAATTTCATACCTCCTTTTCATTGCATTCAATATTTTGTTGCAACCCGATTGCAACGGAATATGAAAATGCGGCAAAAATTTCTTTGAACGGGCAACAAATTCAATGATGTCCTTTGTTAACAGGTCAGGCTCAATGGAGGATATTCTGATCCTTTCAACCGGGACATTGTTTTCAATTTCCCGCAAAAGGTCAATTAAACATTCATTGTTCTTACGTCCGAAATCACCCACATTGACGCCTGTCAGAATGATTTCTTTACAGCCTTTTGCTGCTATAGTCTGAGCCATTATAACTGTGTCGGCGATAGTGCCGCTTCTGCTTCTTCCCCTTGCAAGAGGAACAGTGCAGTATGCACAAAAATAATCACAGCCATCCTGTATCTTGAAAAATGACCGTGTTCTGTCGTTGAAAGAATAAGAAGGAATGAAATTGTTTTCAGAATATTTATCAGAAACAACACCTCTTTTTTCAAAGTCGCCACTTTTTAGATAATCAGCGATGGCAAATTTCTCCGAAGTTCCCAAAACGATCTCCGTTGCTCTTAATGAAAGTATCTCTTCCGGATTTATTTCAGAATAACAACCCACAGCGGCAACAATTGCCTCGGGGTTTCTTCTTTTTGCCTGACGAATGGCAGCCCTTGATTTCTTTTCCGCCTTTTCAGTAACAACGCAGGTATTGATAACATAGATGTCGGCATGTGCATTAAAGTCAACAACCTGAAATTTGTCTGTTGGGAATTGTCTTGATATTTGGGACGTTTCAGAGAAATTCAGCTTGCAGCCGAGAGTGTAAAACGCTATTCTTTTCTTTGATTCCATAACGGCGCAAAGATAGTTATTTGAGTGAATAGTACACTAGATGATAGAAGATTGAATTTCCACAACGATAAGTTTAAAAATTATCAAACGCTTTTGTGAGGATTAATATAATTCATAAACCCACCAAATGCTTGTTCTGGAAATCCAATTATTAAAATTAAAATTAAAAAACCACTTTGGAATTGTTGAATAGACTAGTTTTTTATGAGCATTGATTTTACTCAATATCGTAGTGTCAGATGTGACTATTAATTGCTTTTTATTCAATGGTACCTTAATATTTTCAAGTGAATCAACATTTACAATTTCGAGATTTGGCCTTTTATAAAAATTGATATGCTCAAATGGATTGTCGTGATAACAATAAATCACTGTTGGTTGATCATAGCCGGAATATATTTTGTTGAATAATGGAATTTGTGAATTTGCCGGTTTAAAAACAATCACTGTTAAAGCAACTAGATTGACTATCCAGAACAATCGCGCAAATGATTTTATCACCTTATTATTTAATGACAATGTTTTCCATCTTCCCTGTGCGATCATTATTGAATGAATAATTACTATCGGAATGAACCCAATGATGGGAAAAAGGAAACGTGTTTCTTTATGGGCAATAAAAATATGGGCAAGCAGAAAAGGAAACAATGTCCAGGAAAGCAAATCTTTTCTTTTAAAAACAAATACCATAAAAAAGCTTGCAAGAATAATAATGCTGAAAGGAGGGATGGCCCTGATAAATACATCCCGAAAGTAAAACCACCAGGGTTCAGTCCCATAGTTGGAAGCTTTGTGAAGAACAATATTTTGTTGGAAATAATTCAATAACGTAAATGTCCAGTTTCCGTAATACCATCTGTCAATGATAATGCCAATACCAGTCATTATTATTATGGCAAACAATAAAAGTGCAGCAATACGAATATTTTTATTCATGAAAACATACCAAAGAATCAAACCGGCAATGAGCAACCCCGACTGATATCTGAATAAAAACGACAATCCTAAAAGCAAACCAACGAACAAATAAAACAATGTGCTTTGCGATTTCTTGCTTATAAGTAATGAAAATGCAATAAGAAAGACACTCCCTGATAAATTCTCAGAAGAGAATCTGATATTGTTGTAGATCATAAACCAAAGGAAGAATGACAACAACAAGAACCATTTCTTCAATTTTTCGTCAGTTATTGTCTGAATATAGGATTTGTAGATCATGAGCATGCCGGTAAATGCAATTGCGGCTGCAACCAATCTTAAAAAAAATGCAATTGTGAAAGGGTTACTGATACCAATAAGATTGAAGAAATTGTAGAACAAAACCACAATTGCAGGCTGTATTGCCTGTCGCATTTGATAATGATACTCCCATGGAAGATTTTCCGCAACGGTTTTATTGAGTTTCAGCCCTGCGAATTCCAGTATTTGAATGTGCTCATCAATATGATGATAGCCGACTGAGAAGAATGCTGCTATTATTAAAACAATTCCACTAAGTATGTAAATGTTTTTGGCTTTCATTGTGAAATTGCAATAATTACCAGATATGTATTTTAGTTTAGATCTTTAAAAATAAACAAATTGTCATGGAAACATTCCACAATCATCAGAGATACTGAGTTACCATTACTCAATCTCAGGACCGGAATATACTTTAATATCCCAATATCTTTAACATAGATTTGTAGCTCTGTTCCTTTGCAAACAACTTGGTGTACATTTCATTGTTCTCATCAATATCAATGATAATGTGCTTTGGAGCAGGTATCAGACAATGCTGTATGCCACCATAACCACCAAGTGATTCCTGGTAAGCTCCGGTGTGAAATAAACCGATATATTGTGTCTCATTTTCCTTCATGGTTGGAAGAAAGACAGCGTTTTGATGTGCTTCGGCATTGTAGTAATCATGACTATCGCAGGTAAGTCCACCAAGGTTTACTCTTTGGTATTCCGAATCCCAGTTATTGATAGCAAGGAGTATGAATCTTTGATTGATTGCCCATGTATCAGGCAAAGTGGTCATAAAGGAACTGTCAATCATATTCCATCGTTCACGATCGTTCTGTTGTTTCTGGTCAATGATGGAGTAAAGCACCGCTCCGCTTTCACCAACTGTGAATGACCCGAATTCAGTAAATATGTTTGGTTCAGCAACCACATTCCTTTCACAAATGTTCTTTATCTGCGAAACTATCTCTTCAGCCATGTATTCATAATCATAGTCGAATGCTAGTGAACTCTTAATTGGGAAACCTCCGCCAATGTTCAAAGAATCAAGTTCAGGACAGATCTTCTTCAACTGACAATATAAGTCAACGCACTTCGATAACTCATTCCAGTAATAGGAAGTGTCCTTTATTCCTGTATTAATAAAGAAATGCAGCATCTTCAATTCAAACTTAGAATTGTCCTTGATGTGGTCTTCATAATAAGGTATCACATCATTGTAACGAATACCAAGACGGGAGGAGTAAAAGTCAAATTTTGGCTCCTCTTCAGTGGATATGCGTATGCCAAGTTTGCACTTTTTGTTTAAACTTTTGTATTTATCCAGTTCAAACTTATTATCCAGAATAGGTATCGTATTTTCAAACCCCATGTTGATAAGATTTGCAATGTTCTCAATGTATTGTGGACGTTTAAAACCATTGCAAATGATGTATTTATCTTTGTTTATCTTGCCGGTTTTATAAAGCTCTTCAATTAAATGAATGTCAAAAGCAGATGAAGTTTCAATGTGTACTTCATTCTTTAAAACCTCCTCCATAATAAATGAAAAATGAGAACTTTTGGTGCAATAGCAGTAATGATAATCAGAGTTATAATCAACTTTGGCCAATGCAACATTAAATAATCGTTTAGCTTTTGATATTTGTTCGCTTATCTTTGGAAGATACGTGATCTTTAATGGTGTGCCATACTGCTTGATGATATCCATCAGGGATATGTCGTGGAAGTACAACTCATTGTCAATTACCTTGAATTCATCCTGCGGAAACTCGAAAGTTTGTTCAATCAGGTCGCTGTATTTGTTTTTCATTTTGAAATGTAAGTTAGTTAGATTGAAAATAATTTTATAAAGTAAGTGATTCGGATTTTAAATAATTTGCAAATGTAATAATTGTTGATTTACAAAATGAATTTAATTTCAATTAAATTTTGCTTTAATTTCTTTCAACTCCGCATCAAATGCTACTTTGGTTTCTCAATACAACTTTTAACCCTTTGAACTAGTCTCCAACCATTTTTTCTAACTATTACCATTCTTATTTATTTTCGCGAATCTAATGAACTTTCGACCTTCCTTTTGTTTTCTCTCTCTTATGGTTTTTTTATCATTTACTTTTTGACTTTTGGTGTTTTCTAGCAAAGACTATTTATATTTGCCTTTTTATTTTCATACACACCACTTAAGAAGAAATGAACAGGAAAGAATTCGTTAAACTTGGTCTTGCTTTGCCTTTGTTAAACCTCTATAGCAAACACGTTAGAGGGATGGAACAAATGCTGCCCACTGTTAAAGACGATTTTGTGTGGGGAGTTTCTACTGCAGCTTATCAAATTGAAGGTGGCTACAATGCCGATGGAAAAGGCTTGTCAATTTGGGATGAGTTTGTAAAAATAAAAGGGAAGATAAAAAATGGTGATACCGGCAATGTAGCCTGCAATTTCTATGATCTTTACGAGAATGATATTGAACTTTTAAAACTACTCAAAATACCGGCGTTCCGTTTATCACTTTCCTGGCCAAGAATTTTCCCTAATGGGATTGGTACTTCAAACAAAAAAGGCGTTGACTTTTATCATAAGGTAATTGATAAATGTTTGAAAAATGACATTACACCGTGGATTACGTTATACCATTGGGATCTTCCAAATGATCTGGAATTAAAAGGAGGTTGGACAAACAGGGATATCGTTTCATGGTTCGGTGATTATGTTGATTTTTGCACTACTGAATATGGTGATAAGGTGAAAAACTGGATGGTGCTTAACGAACCTTTGTCATTTACGGGTGCCGGTTACTTTCTGGGTTTGCATGCTCCCGGGAAAAAAGGGATCAAGAACTTTTTAGCTGCAGCACATCATGCAGCATTGTGCAATGCGACAGGAGGCGTGATTGCGAAAAAGAATGTAACGGATGGCAATATCGGAACAACCCTGTCCTGTTCATGGATTGAAGCGCGATCAAAAACATCAAAAGATGTCAAAGCTGCCAAAAGATATGATGCCATCATCAACAGGTTTTTTACAGAACCATTGATCGGGCTTGGATATCCCATTGATACAATTCCGTCGTTAAAGAAAATTCATGATTACTACAAACCGGGTGATGAAACTAAGCTGCAATTCGATTTTGACTTTTTAGGAATTCAAAATTACACACGTGAAATTGTCAAACATTCAATAAAGATGCCTATAGTTTGGGGTAAAACAATTCCTCCTGAGAAAAGATCTGTTGATTTTACAGCCAATGACTGGGAAGTTTATCCCGAAGGAATCTATAAATTATTACAGAAATTTGATGCTTATAAAAAGTTTAAAAAATTCTATATCACCGAAAATGGCGCTTCCTTTAAGGATGTCATTTCAGATGGAAAGATCAATGATACCAAACGAACTGAATATTTGAAAAGCTATATCAAAAGTGTATTGAAAGCAAAAGAAGATGGAATCAATGTGAAGGGTTATTTTGTCTGGTCATTCCTTGATAATTTTGAATGGGCAGAAGGTTATGACCAGAGATTTGGCCTGGTGTATGTAGATTACCTAACACAGAAAAGAACCATCAAAGATTCTGGTTTGTGGTTTAGCAAATACATTGCCGGCTTTTAGAGCTATTATCCCTGTTTATTTCACTTCGCCAAAAAAAAGGTGCAACCAGAAGCTGCACCTTTTTGATAAGGTCTAATTTATAAACCTGAACATCTTGCTCCATCTGATCTTTCCATCAAACCAACCCTTGTTTGGATCGAGTGAAAGCCATACAAACACAGCCTTTCCGACAATATGATCTTCCGGTACAAATCCCCAATATCTTGAATCTGCTGAATTATGCCTGTTGTCGCCCATCATCCAGTAGTAATTCATTTTGAAAGTATAGGTGTTGGATTCCTTTCCATTGATGAAAATTTTGCCATCTTTTATTTCAAGTTTGTTACCTTCATAAACGCTGATGACCCTTTTGTAAAGTGAAATGTTTTTCATGCTGATACCCACAGTTTGTCCGGCAGCAGGGATGTTGATTGGCCCGTAGTTGTCAACATTCCAACTGTAATTTGCCGAATCGAAAGGGAAAAGATATTTGTTGTACGCATTCCTGGGATTAATATACTTTGTGACAGAAATGACCGATGTTTGTTCTTTCAATTTTTCAGCTGCTTTTATGGTCATCATCAAAGGAGGATTGTAAGTACTGTCACTAAAATCATAATTGTGTTCGTAGGGAATGGGCTCATTCATGTTTCCTGCCATAACAGGATCAGTGATGTCAAGTTTTGAGAATATTTTTTTATTGATCACGGAGCCTTTGGTCTTAACTATGTATTCGGTTTCGGCATCTTCCGGTGTTGGTAAAATTTTGCCATTTATGTAAACCTGCTGATCAATGATCTGGAGTTTATCTCCCGGAATACCTATGCATCTTTTAATAAAATTCTCCCGTTTGTCAACAGGTCTTGCGATAACGTGATAATTCTGCCAAACCTGGTCCCGTCCCATTCTTCTAACCATGGCATAATAGCTTTCTTCGCTCTGCACTTCAAGAGTTGTTGTGTCACCATCAGGGTAATTGAAAACAACTACATCCAGGTTTTTTATACTTCCCATACCCGGGAACCTGTAATAAGGCAACTGTATCCAATCGAGAAAAGACTTGGTGTTTTTTGTCAATGGCATTGTGTGGTGTGCAAAAGGAAATGATAGGGGAGTGATTGGAACTCTTGGTCCGTAACTGATCTTGCTTACAAAAAGGAAATCGCCGATCAGAAGTGACTTTTCCATTGAAGATGTAGGAATGGTGTAAGCTTCAAGCAAAAACGTTCTGATAATGGTGGCTGCAATAACAGCGAAAATAATAGCATCAGTCCATTCCCTTACAGCGGTTTTTTTAATAACAGGGCGATTGTCGGGGTTCAGATAAGTTTCTTTTGCTGAAAAGCCAAGATAGGGCAGATAGATAAATGGGAAAAGAGCGCCAAGAGCCTGAGCTCCCAGTCCGTATTTCTTAAAGCATTTCACTATTTCAACGATCATCAGAAGAAGCACAAAAACATTGATAAATGGTATGATGATAAAAATAAACCACCACATTGGCTTTTTAATAATTTTCAACCAGACATAGAAATTATAGAAAGGCACCAATATTTTCCAGCCTTTTTCGCCCGCCTTTTCAAATAATTTCCACATTCCAACTATTGTGGAAATGATCGTGACCACAATAAAAATTAAATAACCATTCATAAAAAAAGTATTAAAAGTTCAACATGTCTTTCATTCCAAAAACGCCCTTCCTCCCTTGTACCCATTCTGCTGCAAGGATTGCTCCATGTGCAAAACCTGAACGGTTTTTAGCAGCGTGTTTTATTTCAAGAGTGTCAATTTCTGATGCGTAGATAACGTTATGTATGCCCGTTATATTGCCTTCGCGGAACGATTTTATTTCTAAATAATTGTTAATGTCAGTGGGTGAGTTTACCCATTTAGTTTTTGCACTACCGGTCTTAATAATATCTTCAGCAAGAGTTATTGCGGTGCCGCTTGGTGCATCCAGCTTTTGGGTATGATGGGTTTCTTCAATCATCACATCGTATTGCGGATGATTTTTCATTATTTCTGCCAGCTTTAAATTCAGAGCAAAAAGAATATTCACACCTATGCTAAAGTTTGAAGCGAAAAAAAGTGTCTGCTTATGCTCCATACAAAGCGTTCTGATTTCTTCGAATCTTTTATTCCATCCTGTTGTACCTGTAACGACAGGCACATTGGCTTTGAAAAATCTGAGTATATTGTTGACCGCTGTTTCGGGAACACTGAAATCAATTGCAATATCTGCATTTTTGATGTCATCTTTGTGTTTCTGCCAGTCTTCTTCATTATCAAGTTTCAATATGATTTCATGGGATTTTAATAAAGCAATCTTTTCAATCTCTTTGCCCATTTTACCATATCCTGAAATAATAATTTTCATCTGTTTTTAAAAATGAAGGTTCTTGATTTTTTTTCCAAAAGTAAATGAAAAAGATAAGCCTGCAAAAGAATGATTTTGCGAAGGGATAAAAAAGGGATCAATATTCATGGTCAGATTATCACTTATGTCGAAATGATAAAGGTGGGCATCAACATCTGCATCAATAATGTTCAGTATGTAAATAGCTCCTCCGATGATATACGAAAGTTCCATGTTCCTCCTGTAATAATCTCTCAGTGCCTGTAGTCCGTCAGTGGAGTAATTTGGATAATTATCAATAGTTGAAGAATCACCATCGGTGCGGTATTGATATGCCAATTTGAGAAGTTTGTAATAATGAGAATTGAAAATAACAGCATAAGTAACACCGGCAGCGCCTGCATAAATGATAGGGATCTTCCAGTATTTTTTGTTATAAGCTTGTCCGAGTCCGGGAAGACATGCCGACATAATAGTTGCCTTTTTTGGCGAATGTTTATTGACAGAAGATGTGTCTATTTTCTTAGAGAGTGAATCTTTCTTTTGAGAAAAAGCTGATGTTGTTACTAAACAGATAAAAAGCAAAATCACCAATTTCTTTGATTTTACCGCAATACGACGTTTCCGGTTGGTGATTGCGTAACGCATTTTATTTTTTTATCACTGAAAGGAAATAATCCAGATCACTGTCGGACCTGAAATGTACGATCAATGTTCCTTTACCTTTATCATTTCTTTTGATATCCACTTTAAGTCCGAGGAATTTGCCGGCCTGTTCTTTGATCTTTTGATATTTCAAAGGAAGGGTGGGGGCGTGGATCTTTTCAGTTTTCAGAGAATAGGGTTCTTCGTCAATATTTCTGACAATATCTTCTGTCTGCCGCACTGAAAGGTCCTGTTCGATGATGTCTTTGAAAATTGCAAGTTGTGTGTCAATATTTGAAATATTGATAATTGCTCTTGCATGCCCCATACTGATCTTTCCTTCCTGTATTCCCATTTGAATGGTTGCAGGAAGTTTCAAAAGTCTTAGATAATTGGTGATGGTCGAACGGTTTTTTCCAACTCTTTCGCTAAGCTCTTCCTGTGTAAGGTCGCACTCATCAATCAAACGCTGAAAAGAAAGAGAAATTTCTATTGCATTCAGGTCTTTACGCTGAATGTTTTCCACCAGCGCCATTTCAAGTGCCGCATGATCGCTGGCAGTACGCACATAAGCAGGGATCAGTTCAAGACCGGCAGCAATGGATGCTTTTAATCTGCGCTCACCACTTATAAGTTGCATTTTCCCGTCATCCATTAACCTTACAGTGATAGGTTGAATGATGCCGTGTTCCTTTATTGACTGTGCAAGTTCTTTCAGTGATTCTTCGTCAAAATGTGTTCTTGGCTGATATGGGTTTGGCTCAATTTTGTCAACAGGAATATTGGCAATTGCTCCGGCAACAATAGATCCGCCGTTTTTACGGAATTGCGGAGAAATGTCCTCCACTCCTGAGTTTTCGAGGAGAGCGCTTAGCCCCCGGCCCAATGCTTTTTTCTTAGTGTTCATGCGTTAGGTTGATTTTTTTTTGGAAACTTTTGCGGGTGTCCCTTCATTTTTTTGTATGATCTCCCGTGCAAGACTCAGGTAATTGATTGCACCTTTGCTGGCAGCATCGTGCATAATGATTGTTTGTCCGAAACTCGGAGCTTCACCAAGTTTCGTATTCCTTGCTACAACAGTATCGAAAACCATGTGCTGAAAATGCATCCTCACTTCTTCAACAACCTGGTTCGACAATCTAAGTCTGGTGTCGAACATGGTGAGAAGGATGCCTTCTATTGATAGTTCTGTATTTAGTCTTGTTTGTACAATCTTAATTGTATTTAAAAGTTTGCCAAGGCCTTCAAGAGCGAAATATTCACATTGCACAGGAATGATAACTGAATCGGCAGCAGTGAGTGCGTTGATGGTTACCAGTCCAAGTGAAGGTGAGCAATCTATCAGAATATAGTCGTAATCATCCCTGAGTTTGTTTATAACCTTGCGCATCATCTTCTCTCTGTTCGGAAGATTGATCAGCTCAAGTTCAGCGCCAACAAGATCTATGTGAGCAGGAACAAGGTAAAGATTGGGTGTGTTGGTAGTCAGAATAATATTTTTGGCTTCCACATCATCAATGATACACTCGTAAATGCTGGTTTTAATATTTTTGGGATCAAATCCAATTCCGGAAGTTGCGTTAGCCTGCGGATCAGCATCTATCAGCAGTGTCCTTTTTTCAAGAACAGCAAGACTTGCTGCAAGGTTGATAGCTGTTGTGGTTTTTCCCACTCCTCCTTTTTGATTTGCTATTGCAATAACTTTACTCATACACAGGGAAAAATGTTTGTTGTTTGTTGTTCTTACGTTCAAAGTTTAATGTTCAATGTTCAATGTTGTTGCAACCCAATGACTACTATCTATTGACCATTGACCATTCTTATTTTTTAATATCAATACTGTCTCCAATATTTAAAAGGATCAGTTCTTTTCCTGCCCTCGTAAATTTTTCTTTTGCTTCAGGTTTATTAATTTCGATAATAGGAAAAGTATCATAGTGCATACCAATTATCTTGTGACAGCAGATCATGTCTGATGCAATGATGGCGTTGTCCACACCCATTGTAAAATTATTTCCAATCGGGAGGAATGCAAAATCAACTGACATGTACTTGCCAATAAGATTCATGTCATACATCAACCCCGTATCGCCGGCAAAATAGAAGTTTCCTTCATCCGATTGAATAATGAATCCGGCAGCATTGCCGCCATATGACCCATCAGGAAGCGAGCTGGTGTGGGCAGCATTGAATAACTTTACAAATCCGAAATCGAATTTGAATTTTCCGCCTATGTTCATGGGATGGGCTTTCTTAACTCCTTTCGAAGTTAACCATGTCACGATTTCATAATTTGAAATAACCATTGCATCTGATTGCTCAGCAATCGCAATAGCATCGGCAATATGATCAAAGTGACCATGAGAAACCAGGATGTAGTCGGGTTTGATCTTTGTAATATCAATGCCTGAAGCAAGAGGATTTCCGCTAATGAACGGATCGAAAAGAAGTTTCTTGCCATTTACAGAAACTTCAAAACAGGACATACCATAATAAGTGATTAACATAGCTTAAAAATTTTAAATTGGTTTTTTGAGGTCAGCAAATTTATACAAAATTGTGCTTGGCTGCATGATTATTTATGAACAAAATGAAAAGCGCTAACAGCGTTGAACTTCGCATGCCATGTGTATAATTCAATGATCAATCAATTTTATTAAAAAAACAGAGCAAATTTATCTCTGTTTTTCTTTTTCATATCATTATTTAAGTTTACTTTTACGGTATCATTTATTTTATGTTCATTTTCATTGCAAAAGTATCTGTGAATAAGTTTGTATATAGAAAGTAGATCATGAAATGATAGTAAACGGAACATGAATTTCAAACTTTAAAATCAGTTATGAAAAAAATTGTACTCCTCATTTTTGCTTTGTCTTCAATAGCTACATACGCACAAACCAATGTAAAATCAGTCAAACATTCAGTTAAAAAGTGGTCAACAACGAGCAACCCTTATAACTCAGATGCTTTTGTTGAGAATCTCGGACAGTTTAATAATTGGGTACAAACTACAGACTCTATTAAGTACGCCCTCATAAATAGTGATAAAATCTTCTTCACTCAGCATGGTTTGGTTTACAGGGTTGACAAAGCTGAAACGGTTATCAAAACATCCCTTGAAGAAAATGTGAATGAAACCGACCGAGATGAAAATCCTCCTGTCATAGAAAAATACAACATTCAAATGATTTGGGTTGGCAGTAATCCTAAATCAGTGATCGAAGTTAGCGATATTTCTAAAGGCTACTATACTTTTGGCGAGAAGGGATATGAAAATATTAAAGCAAGAGGCTACAAAAAAATTGTTTACAAACAGCTTTATCCGCAAATTGATGTTGAATACACTATTCCACAAAAAGGCGGAATAGAATACAGACTTGTACTACATCCGGGCGCTGATATCAGCAAGGTTAGAATGCAATATGCAGGCGATGTTGAAAACATCTCAACTGATGCAGAAGGAAACATTGTTATCAATACTCCTGCAGGTGCAATCACTGATCATGCCCCTCAAAGTTTTTATGATGTTAGCAACTCGAAAATCCAATCATCATTTGGTTTAAATGATAAAGTGGTTTCCTTTAAATTAAACGATTTCCAATCTGCAAATTTCAAAACGAATACTGTGATCATAGACCCATGGACGACCACTCCTTCAAATTTAGCCGGGGATAATTCTGCTTACGATATAGCTTATGATTACTATGGAAATGTTTTTATTTCAGGAGGCACTTTCCCATTTAAACTAGCCAAATATACACCGACAGGAACGCTCTTATGGACATTTACTAATCCTTCAACATGGGATGCGGCTGCAACCGGTTATTCTAAATTTGCTATTATTCCTTCAAGTGGTACTATCTTTATTGGTGAAGGTTTCGACCCTTCAGGTCCAATGGTTATGAAAATAAATTCAAGCGGTTCTCTGATTTATACTACTCCCAATCAAACAGGAAACGAAGAAATTTGGGAAATGAATTATTGCAGTTGTACAGGCGTTTTAGCTAGTTTTGGCGGAGGGCCAATGAATGCAAATGATATGCGGATTTTTGCTGATACAAGTTTAACCGGCAGTAATTGCATGGATATGGATGGCTATGGAACGAGCGATAATGATATTGCAGCAGTTGTTGAAGATTATAACGGAGATTTTTATTATTTAATTTCATCACAGGTTTCTTATGATAATCATTTATTGAAAAATAAGGCTTCATCCAATTATAACCCACCTCCTGTTTGGGATGCCAACACTAATTATTTTTATTATGAGTGTGCCAATACCGGAATACCAGGGTTTGCTAATATGTGTGCAGGTCCACAAACTGTAAGAGCAAATGCATTGGCATTAAACTATAATTACCTTTTTAGTTATGATGGAAAAACTATTGAAGCATGGAACAAAACAAATGGCTTATTACTTGGTTCGGTAGTGGTAAATGCAAGCTATCTTGGTGGACAGGATCGAACGCATGAAGGTATTGCCGCTGATGATTGCAATAATGTTTATGTAGGCGGGACAAATAAAGTGCATGTTTTTTCTTTCAACGGAAGTTCATTTACAGCAGGAACTCCCATAACTGCCAACATTCCCGGAGAAGTTTATGATATCAGGTTAAATAAGATCACCAATACTTTGTACATTTGCGGACTCGGCTTTGTAGATGTTACACCTACTACAGCTACTTGCGCCCCATCTTATAATAACATTTGCGACTCAATCTTTACCAGTTATATTTTCCAGGTTAAAAATATCTTTGTTTGCTCTGATTCTGCAACTCTAAATGCAGGTCAGTATTACAACTATTCGCATTATTTGTGGTCGAATGGTGATACCACCAAAACCATTACTGTTACTGCATCGGGGCAATTTTATGTTACTGCAACATTCAATTCTATAGATACTGTTGTTGACTCAATTCATGTTACACTCACACATCCTTATTTAACTCTTCATGCCGGCAACGACACCACAATATGCGGCAATGCTACTGTTACACTTAATGCAGGACCTGGCTTTTCTCAATATGCATGGAGCACCGGCGCTACCACACCTTCTATTAATGTAAACCATACAGGTATCTACAGTGTTTATGCAATGGATACTGCAAATTGCAGCTATAATGATACGGTGAAAATTATTATCAATCCTGCACAAACACTGAATTTAGGTAACGATACTTCAATGTGTAATTATGCTCCTTTAACACTGGATGCAAGCGCAGCTTTTGATTCTTACCAATGGTCAACAGGTGCAACAACCCAAACAATCAGTGTTCACACTTCGGGCACTTACTTTGTGACAGCGATAAATAATCTTTGTTCAGTTATGGCACATGACACCATCACTCTTGTCTTTTTTGCATTACCTGTGGCTAACGCTGGTCATGATGATACGATATGCAAAGGATCAAATATACTATTGCTGGCTACCGGAGGTAGCACCTACACATGGAGTCCTTCAGCAGGTTTAAGTTGTACAAATTGTGCGAACCCCATAGCAACTCCTGCACATACTACTGCCTACATTGTTACTGTAGCCAATTCTTTCGGTTGCGCCGCAACAGATGATGTAACCGTTAACGTTATTACAGCCACTATTACCACTGCAAATGCAAGCTGTGGGCTTCAAAATGGCTCTGCAACTGTAACTGCAACCGGTGGCTCAGGTTCCTATTATTTTACATGGAGCACTGTGCCTGCTCAACACTCGCAAACAATCGCAAATCTTGCCGCAGGAACATATACTGTTACTGTTTCGGATAATATTATTGGTTGTTCATTTACACAATCAGCCACAGTTGCTCAAATTGATGTTCCTACCGTTACAATCTCTACTATTATTAATTCCAATTGCGGAATGAATAACGGTTCAATGTCAGCCAGCGTAACAGGTGGCACAGCCCCCTTTACTTATTTGTGGAATTCAAGCCCAAATCAAACCACACAAAATCTTACTAATGTTCCGCCGGGTTATTATTGTGTTACTATTACAGATGCTCATGGTTGCCAGGCTTCCACTTGCGACAGTGTGAATGTTATTGCATTTTCCGCACCCGAAATATGCATGGTTAGTGTTGATACGTCTTCCAATCATAATCTTGTTATTTGGGAAAAACCCGTTACAACAGGGATCAACAAGTACTATGTTTTCAGGGAAACATCCATATCGGGAGTTTACAATTTAATAGGTACTCAAAACTATAGTAATTACAGCGCTTTTGTTGATTCAACTTCCAATTCATTGCAGCAGCCCTACAGGTATGAAATTGCAATCAACGATAATTGCAGCTTCACATCGCCCAACAGCGCTTATCACCAAACGGTGCATCTCACCATTAATGCCGGAATGAGTGGAAGCTGGAACCTGCTTTGGAACGATTATTTAGGTTTTACTTTCAGCACTTACAACATTTACAGGGGCACAAATCCGGGTAATGTTACTTTACTCAATTCCGTTTCAAGCAGCGTCACTTCTTACAGCGATATGACGCCTCCTTCAGGGGTTGTTTATTACCTTATCGAAGCAGTGAGACCAATACCATGCAATCCTTCAAAATCTATTAACAGTACTATTTCGAATATTGCAAGCTCATCTGGATTGGGAATAAATGAAACAGGCATTGATAATGACATCCACATTTATCCAAATCCTGCAATAAATAACCTGACAATTGAAAGTCCGCATAAAGCTACAATTACAATTACAAATATCGAAGGGCAATTGTTGATAAACATTGCAACTGTTGACTCGAAAACTAATATTGATCTTTCAGGTTTTGCAAGCGGCATGTATTTCGTTGAAGTAAGAACGGATAAAGATGTGGCTGTGAAAAAAATTGTGAAAGAATAAAATAGCCGGAAATTGCAGTTATAAACGCAACAATTATGTCCATACAAACTACTGTTGGAATGACGCTATAAACAATTGTTCGTACACTGTTATTAAACGGCGAAAATTGCTTAGTTTTTCTTTTGAATATTGGTTATTGTACCAGCACAATTTCTTAAGAAATGATTTTAACATTACTTATTGATTTAAATATGCCACAGATTATTCACGAATTGCTTCAATTTATAAAAGTGTTTAAAAACCTCGATATTATGTCATCCCACGGGGTGAATTAAAAACCAGGCAAATATAAGCAGATGTTGATAATTCTATTTGGGAATAGTACAAATATTAACACAATACCGTAAAGTACACGCACTTGACCGTACAGTATTGACACAATTACGTACGGTACACTCACTTTACCGTACAGTATTGACACAAATACGTACGGTACAATCACTGTTTCGTACAGTACACACACTTTACCGTACGGTATTGACACAAATACGTACGGTACACTCACTGTTTCGTACAGTACATACACTTTACCGTACGGTATTGATACAATTACGTACAGTACACACACTTTACCGTACAGTATTGACACAATACCTTACGGTACACTCACCGTATTGTACGGTATTGACACTGTACCGTACGTAATTTTCATCTTTTGTTAATGATTTCCTTTTAAAAAATCAGATACTAACTCCCGTTTTAATAAAAAGAATACGAATATCCGTTATTGTACCAGTTTATTTATTTCACAGCTTAAAAAAACGAAAAGAACCTTATTGTATTCTTCTTAAACATCAGTAGTAAAGGAAAATACAATTGTATTAACTTTATTACCTTATTAACTTAGCAATAAGGTAATAAGGTTAAATTATCTGTATATCTGTCTTTTCTACTAAGGTCTGAGAGACAAAAAATAAGTTTTTTTTCTTGAAAAATGTTATGCTATTCGCTATTTGTAAAGCAAAAATATCACCGTCTTTTTATTCAGTTCCGGAATATTGTTCTTCCATTCTTTGATGGTTCTTGTTGAAATAAATTAATCTTCACCTGTCAGGTTCGAAGCGATGCACAGATGCGAATAAATATTGCAGGTTTGCAGCAGGTCGTTTAGCAATTGCATATTTCTGCATGTACGTTCATTCTCCACAATAAATTCATCAAGTTCGTTTATCAGTTTGATGACTTCCGGAGGGAGTACGCTTTGGGAAGTATTCTCAGCAATCACAGAGGGTATCAGAAATAATGTTCCGGTATTGTTCATGGTTAAAAAAAAAACCGGTATTTAAACCGGTTTCGTTTATTATTGATGTTTTATTTTCTTTTCGAGTTCGTCAACTGAAGCTTTGAATTGCTTGTCAGTTTTTTTGAAAAGAACATGGTGAGCTGACGTGCCTGAACAACATTTTTATATTTTTCCTTTTCGGTGCGGGCTTAAATTAATGATTTGAAAAGATTTTTAAAAGTCACGAAGACACTCATAAATCAGCATCTTCGTGACTATTTTGTTTTAGTTTTTTACAATTTTTGAAATTGCAGAATAAGTGTCGGATTTGAATTCAATGAAATACACTCCATTGACCAATGTGGATAAATCCAGATCAAAAGATTTAAGTTCCAGTTGATCGTGGCTGATAGTTTTCGTGAACACTTTACTTCCCAAAATATTGTAAACAGTCACAGTTGCATTTTCAGAAATCGAATTATTAATCACTGCATAAACTTCCAACGTAAACGGATTAGGATAGTAAGTAATATTCACTTGTGAAGCATCTTCAGCGCAATTAACTGCAACAGGGCTGAAAGTTTCAGTTATTCCGTTGTAGTCAGTTTGCTTTAAACGATAGTATGAAATACCGCTGAGAGGATAATTATCCTTTGCAGAGTAATTCAGAATACTGTTGCTGTTTCCTGCTCCTGCCACTTTCTTTACAAAAGTCCAACTGTTGGCATCAGCACTGTTCTCAATGGTAAAGTAATCGTTATTGGTTTCAGTAGCTGTTGACCAATTTAAATCAACATTGCTGTCTGTACATTTTGCATCAAAGCTGAGCAATTGAACAGGTAATGAACTACTGGATTTGTTGAAATGCAATTTGAAACGACTGTTGAAAGTTCCGGCATTAGATGCGAAAGAATAAGTTTTGTTTGAAGAAAGATTTACTGTTGCGGGTATTTGAGTATCTTCAAGGTAAACTGTAGTGTTTGGATCAAACTGGGCAAGGTTGGTGGCAGTTATTTTGAAATTACCTGAAACATAAGTTACAAAACCCAACGGAATAACTCGTTCAATTCCTGTCACCAATACAGGTTGACCGTTTACAGCACACTGTATGCTATTGGTTGTATATGAATACAATTGTGGATAAGTAAGGTCGTCTGAGAGCATTTTTTGTGAATCATAACTTTCGTATCCTCCTAAAGCAGCAGGATAGAATGTGACAACAGATTCATCAATCATAGAATCTCTTGAAACCTGCATACGGAACAGGTTCGGTGGATCAGTAAGTTTATAAGAACTCTGTGAACTATGAATTCTTATGGCATT
>CAISZK010000022.1 GCA_903889915.1 uncultured Bacteroidota bacterium | reverse complement strand
TCTTTAAGAAAAACAAAAATGAAAAAAAATGATTAATATTGCATCACAAATTTGCCCAATTTAGGTGGCGCCGTTTGCACCGGTACGGGTGGCGCCGTTTCGACCGGTAGGGGTGGCGCCGAATCATCGGAATTTTCAACAGGTATTTGAGATACCACCATAATTGCTCCCAATAAAGATTATTAAAATCGAGCAGTTTTGCAAGGTAACTGTAAGTTCTCAAAAATGATTTTACTTTTACTTTAAAGTCAACTTTTTTGTCAGTGTTAAGGTCGAATTTAAAAATGTGCGCTGCTGCATCAATGATAGGGTCTAAAATATTTCTCTCTGCTTTGTTGATATACTTTTCGAAGAAATCCTTCACAATTTCTTCGTTATAAATTTCAAATTTCTCCAGTGCATCTACAAGGTCGTTAAGTTTATTGGGACTTGTTTCTTCGCTTAATATTGTTGAAGTATAATAAGGTTCGAAAGCCTCTTTTATTTCTTCGGTTGTGTTATAAAAGTCGAGTACAAAAGTATCTTTCTTGTGAGGTTTATACGCCCTGTTCAGGCGCGAAAGAGTCTGCACCGTCTGCACATCTCTTAGCTTTTTGTCAACATACATTGTATGTAAAAGAGGCTGGTCGAATCCTGTTTGATATTTTTGTGCTACTATTAAAAAACGATATTCATTTTTCTTAAAGTTTTTTGGAATATCATATTTATAGCTTACAAAATTATTCATGCTTGTTTCGTCATACTCCACACCCTTGTATTCCTTCTTTCCTGAAAAAGCAACGATGGCTTTGAAAGGTGATTTTATTTCTTTCAGATAATCGTCAAATGCGTGTTTGTACTTTATAGCAGCATGTATGCTTTTGGTTACTATCATTGCCTTTGCTTCACCATTTATCAAATGTTTCACCTCACGATGAAAATGATCAATCATAATTTTTGCTTTCTCACCTATGGCAAATTCAATTCCTTCAACGTAAGCCCTCAGTTTTTTTTGTGCCTGTTTGGTATCGTATTCAGGATTCTCCTCAACTGATTTAATGAGTTTATAAAATGAATTATAGGTGGTGTAATTTTCCAGCACATCCAATATGAATTCTTCCTCTATTGCCTGTTTCATCGAATACAAATGGAAAGCATCGAAAGCGGTTTTTTCTTCACCTGCTTTCATATATTTCCTGTGCACTCCAAAGGTTTCAAGTGTTTTATTTTTGGGTGTTGCAGTAAAAGCGAAGTATGAGCCGTTCTTAATCATTTTACGGTTTTCTATCAGATCATTTATCTTGTCTTCAAGTGTTGGTTCTTCTGTGTCCTCTGCATCATTATCTTCATTGGTGTTTTTGTCGGCTAACACAGCATTCATTTTAGCTGATGTTTCGCCGCTCTGTGTGCTGTGTGCTTCGTCAATTATAATAGCAAATTTTAACGAACCTAAATCCTCCATTTCTTTTAATAAATGAGGAAAAGTTTGAATAGTGCAGATGATAACTTTCTTTTTATTGACAATAGCTTCCCGCAACTGATTCGTTTTGCTTTCGCCTTCTCCTGTAATCGCCTCAACAATGCCTGCTTTTTGTGAAAATTGTTTAATATCATCCCGCAGTTGCTTATCCAAAACTGTCCTGTCTGTGACTACTACCACTGAATCAAAAATATTTTTTTCGCCGCTGTTGTCAAACAATCCATGCAACTGATGTGCAATCCATGCAATAGATTTTGATTTGCCCGAACCTGCTGAATGTTGAATAAGGTAACGTTGTCCTATCCCGTTTGTTTTTGCATGAGCCAGTATCTGCTTTACAGATGTTAATTGATGATAACGGGGAAATATCATTTTCTTTTTCTTCTTTCCTGTGTCTTCGTTGGTTTCTTCAATCACTAATGCAAATTGATCAATGATATTGCTCAGCGAGTCCTTGCTTAGCACATTTTCCCAAAGATAATGCGTCTTCAATCCTTTTGGATTTACAGGGTTTCCTGCTCCGAAAGGAGGGATTGGACTGCCATCATTCATTCCCTTATTGAAAGGAATAAAAAACGAATCTTTCTTTTTCAACTCTGTACACATGTACACCAATTCGGTGTCGGCGGCAAAATGAACCATACAGCGGGCAAACGAAAATATTTTATCCTTTGGGTCACGGTCATTTTGATATTGCCTGATTCCATTATGAACTGTTTGTCCGCTGAGCGGGTTTTTCAGTTCGCATGTAATTAGCGGAATGCCATTAATAAATATTGTGAGGTCTAAACGGTTTTCATGATCAATACTATATCTCAGTTCCTGTGTGACAGAAAAAATATTGGCTTTATATTTTGCAGCATCTTTGGTATTATAAGCTGATGAAGGTTTGTGATAAAATAATTCCACAGTCTTATCATAATGCTTAACCCCTTTGCGCAGCACTTCAATTACACCCAACTCTTTTATTTTCTCATCAAGTCTGACCATGAAACTGCGCTCGCCTTTCCGCTGTATCATTTCATACGTTTCCTTTTGTGTGGCTTCAATAAAAGAAAATAATTGTTTGGAATTAATGCAAAACTCACGGTCAAACTCGGCTGGTGTGGCTTCGATATATTTTTGTTCATCAACCAGAAACTTTGTGATGAATAATTGAAATGCTTTTTCTGATGTGTCAGTAAATTGCATGGGTTTATTTTGTTATGAATTTATAAATCAAACCAACTGCTATTGCAATTGAAAAACTTAAAAATGTTCCGATAATGATGTATTCTGTTTTTTTGTGCTGTGATGAGTTTTTCAAATCTCCAAAACGAAATACGGATTTTGAAGCAAGCAAAAATCCCAATATGCTCAATTTATTCAAAACTATAAACGTAAAAATCAATAAGCGTTCCAAAACGCCTATCCACTTTCCTGCATTTTCCAATCCTTTACTTTTCCCAGGTTCTTCCAGTCCTTCTATTTCTTCGCTCCATTTCCTGGTTAGTTTACCAATCAATACTGCTGCAGGAAGACTTAATAAAAGATAACCAAGAAACAGCCACCAAAGTTTCTGGTTATTTAATGATTCAGAAATAATATTACAAAACAATTGAAACTGATTTGTATAAACAAGCCAAACCATCACTATTAACAGCAGGTGTAAAAACTGATCTGCTAAAAAAATCCACACACCACTGTTTTGCAGTTTGATTTTAATTGCATCTATAATTAAATGACCAACACTGACAATTAGTATAATCAGCCATAAATGCAAATTCCAAAGAAAAACAGCGAGTACGACAATATTAATTAAAATGTGAAGCAGGAAATAGCCGGATTTTAAACCATGCTCATCTTTTTCTTTTGCCCATGAAGTAGGTTGGAAAACAAAATCAGACAAAAGATGCGCGATCAATATTCGCAGTAATAATTCAAAATTTAAAGCAGCCATACTATTTTGCTTTAGTAATTAATTCAGCATACCTGTTTAAGAGAACCTGAAGTGTGCCGGCATTACCATATACAGTAAGTCTTTTATATACTCCCGGTTGCGAAATTTTTAATTGAGCAGCCAATTCCTTTTGGTTGCTGCCATACAGCAAATGATGATACATGGCTTCGGCAGTACTTGCTGTCCAGCGGCTGATAATTGCATCAGCAAGTTTACACTCCACCTCAAGTTCGTTGTTTATGTTTTCCCACGGAGTGGCAATGGCAAGGCGTTCATTTTCCTTTTGCATTTCATCAAATGCATGTCCTGATTTTTCGAATGCTTCGCCTTGTGACTCTGCTATCCGTTTTGCATTGTAGCTGACAGAACCAATACCTATTGCAATGCGTGCATCACTATAGGAATGTAGTATCGGCTTGTCTTGTTTTCTGCTGCCAATTGAAACAAATAAGGGTTCATAACTGCGAAGACGTGCTCTTATGATGATTGAAACAAGTAAAGCTAACTCAGGCCTGGGTATCTGTCCCTGAAAACTATCGCCCCTGAATATTTCAAATGTTCCTTTTCCGTTCAGTAGCTCATGCTTGATCTCACTGAACGTTTCTTTTAATGATTTAATAACAGGTGCAATATCATCATTTATTATCTTACGTGATTTAACCAAATCACCTGTAATAACAGCGTTTATTCCCATGTGTCTATTATTCGTTTATTCATTATGATCATTATAGGTTCTTTTATCAATTACATCCTTAGCTTGAATAATAACCTCCTCAGGTTATTTAGTACTATTATAACCTATGGAGGTTATAAGTGCATGATATAACCCTGATGGCTTATAGTTATTAATTATTATTGTCGTTATCGTTATTACGCTTGTTGTTTATCATTATCTGCATTATAAGTAGCACCTTCTTCAGCAGCACATAGTATATTTTCTTCTGCAACACCTACAGAATAAGTTGAAGGTACTTGTTTTTTCCCTGTTACCAAATCCGTTATCAATGCCTCTCTGTACTCTTTAATGGCAGCTATTTCTTTTTGGGCTTTGGAAATTGCTGAATTCAATTTTGAAATAACTAATTCAATTTCCTGAACAATTAAACCTTGCGTATTTAAATCTGGAATTGGTATTTTGAAATTTCCAAATGAATGTTGATATAAATGCATCACAGTGGAACCTGTTTTAGTAATCTCCACAAATTCATCAAATATTCTTGAATTTATTATCCAAAAAAGATATTTATTTAAAAATTCTCCTCTCAATGATCGAACCAGCATAACACCACTATTTAAAGATGCTTCATATGGAAGATTATCTACAATTGCTGTTTTACCAATTGTTCCGTCCTTTGTAATTAAGAAATCACCCTCTTTAAGTTGAATATATGGGTTTTCTTTATATCGCTTCATCGTAATATGGACAGAAGTATCCCAATTTATTCTACCTTCAATAAAGTCAGTACCTGTAATAAGAAAAGGCCCTTCATTAGTAAAATCCGATGTTTTTAAACCATGAAATCCAATCCTTCCTTTCAAAGAAGCTAAATATTTCAGACGTTTGATTTCAGAGCTCTTATTTTTAAAAGGCATATAGGGAATATCAGTCTGGTCTAATTCTTTTAGTGCTTCATTTCCTTCTACTCCTTCAACAATAATTCTAGTAATTTCTGATTTTTTTTGATCCTCCAAAATCTCAATCAACCTTTCTTTATTCCGAATAAACTTTTCAATTTCGCTGTTCTTTTTGTCTAAATATTCTACAATGCTGTTTTGAACTTCCAAAGGCGGCTTAATAATTGGAATATCTAAAAAATTGCTGCCTGTCAATTGGTATCTTGACTCCCAAATGCCTTTCGATCGTATCAAGCATTCGCCCACATAAGCTTTATCTCTGAGCAGATAATTCAAGTATCTGTGGTTCCATTGTGCTGGTTTTAGAGGGCGGTATACACCATATGCAGTACTGACAATACCATGATATTCCGAAACACCCAAGCCTCTATGCCATGCCCATAAACTATTTATTACAATGTCACCTTTATTACAAAGTTTATAACCTTCGTAACTTAATGCCTGAAACATTGTAACATTTATTGAATCTCGAGGAACTATGCCTTTATGTTCAGAAACTGATAATAATTGTTCTTCTCCTTTAATAGAACGTTCGCTAATTTCTTTGAAGAAAAACTTAGCTCTTTTAACAATCCAATCCGAAGGAATTTTTTTTGTAAAATTCAAATTAACAGGTCTGTAGTCCGTATATGGTTGTGTTTTGATTGCCATTAGTCATTTACAATTTCATTTAAAATACCTTCGGTTTCCTTTTCAAGTTCAATAATTTCCGCAGTAATTTCTTCAATGCTGCGTGGAGGAACATAATTATAGAAATAACGGGTAAACGAAATTTCGTAGCCTTTCACTGTCTTGCTTTCATCTATCCATGCATCAGGGATATGCTGTAACACTTCCCTTTTAAAATATTCGTGTATGTCCTGGTCAAGGGGAACATTTTCGGTGTCTCTCAAATCGCTGTCGGGTTCGTAAAGGATGGTGCCGTCCTTTTCTTTTTTCTTTATCACAGGCACTGCATCTTCATTCTTCCAACTCACTGCATCCAATATACTTTTCAAGCCTTTGGCATCAATATCCAACTTTAACTCTTTAATAGCATTGCCAAGCAAAGGCACAAATTTGTTGTAATCGTCAAATTGCTTGTTGCCCATTTTATCTGCTATTTTTTGCGCCGATTGCATTAACTCTAATTGTTTTTTCCAATGCTCAGCGCTCAGCAGTTTATTTTTAGCGGGTGTTGCAAGTTTAATTTCATGCTTGTTCAGATGTGCTTCAATTCGGTCCTTGTATTTACTAATGTCTTTATAAATATCATCTCTAAAATGCATGTACACCCATTCCATTTCTTCCTGCAAGCTTTTTTCGTAACGCAAGCTTTCGATAGCTTCCGCGGTAAATTGTGAAGAAAGCCGCAAAGGGCGTTCAACAGTTATTTTGTTGTAGCCAAAATATTCGTTAGGATAAATTTTTGAAATGTCGCTTTCCTTGAAATCCATGTAGAGATTTGTTATGGTATCAATGTGTGCATGCTTCATTTCACAATTCTTCTGTCCAAGATTCTTGCGCAATTTTTCGTACAATTCCATTGCATTAATCAATTGCACTTTGCCTTTTCGCTTTGCATCCTTTTTATTTGAAACTATCCATACATAAGTTGGTATACCCGTGTTGTAGAATATATTTTTCGGCAAAGCAATGATGCATTCCAGCCAATCGTTTTCAATAATATATTTTCTTATTTCGCTTTCACCTCCTCCGGCATCGCCGGTAAACAAAGCTGAACCATTATGGATAATGGCTATGCGGCTTCCCAATTCGGTGTTGTGCTTCATTTTGCTCACCATATTCAGCAGGAACAGCAATTGCCCGTCGGAAATGGAAGGCAAGCCAATCTGGAAACGCTTGTCTTTTATATTCTGACTTCCCTTTTTCCCCCGGTCTTCCACTATGGCATCTTCATCAATTTTCCATGTTTTTCCATAAGGAGGATTGGAAAGCATAAAGTCGAAATTCAAATGAGGGAAACCATCTTTCGATAGTGTGGAGCCATAAGCGATGTTCTCGGTTTTGTCCTCTTTAATAAGCATGTCGCTTGTGCAGATGGCGTATGTTTCAGGATTTACTTCCTGCCCGTAAAGCATAAAATCCGCTTTATGCCCTGTGAGTTCCAATGCGAAATTTTCCGATTCCGTAAGCATTCCCCCGCTTCCACAGGCCGGGTCATAAACAAGGTAAGTTCCTTTTTTTATTTTGTCTTTTACAGGAACAAACAAAAGATGCGTCATCAGTTTGATGATTTCGCGCGGAGTGAAGTGTTCTCCGGCTTCTTCATTGTTTTCCTCATTGAACTTGCGAATCAATTCCTCAAACACATATCCCATTCCAAGATTTGTCAACGGAGGCAACACTTCGCCTTTGCTGTTCTTTGCTTCATTGGGACTAAGATTTATTTCCTTGTTGCAGAGTTTCTCAATGAGCAAATATGTTACACCAGCTTCTTTCATTGTTTCCAACTGATTCCTCAGTTTGAACTTGCTGATTATTTCCTGCACATTCGGGCTGTAACCGTCAAGATATGCTTCAAGGTTGGTGTCGATATTATTGGCATCATTCAAAAGTGACTCAAAAGTAAATTTTGAAATATTCCAAAATGGCTTTCCTGATTGGTTTTCCAAAGCTTTTTTATCATCAATTTTCTGTGCAATCAGAAAAGCATTTGCTTCCAGAACTTTTTCCTTATTGGTCACCAGCAAAGCATCCAAACGCCTCAATACAGTAAAGGGAAGAATAATATCGCGGTATTTGCCCCTTACAAAAACATCTCTCAATACATCGTCGGCAATACCCCAGATGAAACTTACTATTTGATTATGGACTTTTGGATTCATTATTACAACCTTTTTTTTAAGTGCTACTTGTATTAATATTTGAGCCTGTAAATGTAAAAATAATTTCTGTATGCAAGAGAGGAAGAAAATAAATAGTTATTAACTTTTTTGCGTTGTCATTTTTTGATAAAGCAAATGATGAAGCATACAGTTAAGCGTTCACTTAGATTTGTACTTTCAGTTCATACAATGTAAAACATGTCAAGGTTTATTGCTATGCTTAAAAACTGGCAATGCTGATGCGCTCGCTTATTTTATTTTTTAGTAATGGCTATCTGTTATTAGTAGTATTGTTTGTTGTATTTCTATAGGTGTTGTAAATTTGAGAAAGTAAATGTAAAGAATTAGTAAAAAACATCATTGCATTTTCCTTTCTCAATTTCACAAACAGATTTTAAAAACCTTAAGTTTTTATTAAAGTCAACAGTTATGACTTTGTTATTTCTACTGGTTCTTTATAGAGTTGTTGAATTACCTGTTTACGTATTTCAGCTTGAATTGTTCTTGCCAATTTCTCTTTATGTTTTTTGCGTTTTTTTTCTGATTCCCTTATCAAATCAAACTCACTCATTGTAAAAGAAACAAAAAAACCACGGAAATAATAACCATCATACTTCAACCCCCAATGTTCTATTAGTTCATTTTTTATTTTCCCCAATTGATAACGATTATTGTATTTAGCCAAAGTCGCTGGCAAATCATTTATTTGATCAGTACTCCTAAATCCAGCCATTCTGGAAAGCAAATAATCATTTGTGCATTTGGTTAATGGTTTGCGAAAAATAATGCTTTTTAAAGCCAAAAAAGCACAAAGTATTACAATCTGAAAATCGGTTTTTTTATGCAGGTAATAGTCATTCAGCATACTTAATTTAATCCCTGTCTTTGGACTTGTGTCAGGAATGCTATTATGTAATGCCTCTCCTTGCTCTTTGATATTATCAATATCTGCAAAAGGGATTTTAAAAGAATCCAATACGTTTTTTATCTTCTCAGCAAATTCTTCAACGCTTTTCTCAAGAGACCATTTATAAACCGCATAAGCGAGAATATTTTTGAACACACTTGTACTGTCTTCAAATATTCCGGTGATTAAGCATATCGGGAAATTCACATAGTTATATTCGGTTTTTTTCTTCTCATACTTTGGTTTTTCGATAGGTGTTTTTTTACCAAACTCAATTCCATCCCTGATTGTTTTCTGAGCAACTTCAAAGCTACGTATTGGCTTCTTGCTAATTTCTGCTTCCAGTAATGCAATAGCTTCATTCTCGTTAATGAAACCTGTGGCAATGCCACCGCCTACAAGCCTGCTTGCTTTTAGTAAAACATCATGTTTTTCGCCATCCCGGGAATCTCTGATCATTTTCAATGCTGTTTCCATTACTGAATTGTTTTTTGAGTTCGAATTAGATTCTTTCTTTTTGGGGTTAGAAAAATTCTTATAAGTGTCAATCAGATCAACTCCAAAAACAGTCGGAGCTTCACTAACAAAAACATTTTTGTCATGACAAAGATATGCTGCTCTTGAAGCATCACCACAGCTAGAGTCTATCTTCAACGGGTTTCCATCAGCATCCATTATTCCTTTAAGAATATCATTGTTGAAATAGTTTTGAAAAGAAGAGTAATATTCATCATGCTCCCCAACTTCCGGAATAATTTTGCAAACAACCTGCAAGCCCTTGCCCCTTGAAGAAACGCACATCATGACAGGAATAAAATTTCCCAGTATTTGTTTCTTTAAAATAGTCAATTGTTCATCATCACCAATGTTATCAATATCGATGTATAAATAATTTGAGCGGGAAGTTACGCCAGCTTTTGACCTGACTGAACATTGAGCAGAATAAGTTACAAAATCAAATTTTGACTTTTTAAAATTTCCCTGTTCTTCTGCTGGCAATTTTCGCAATTGCTCAGTCAATTCTTCATACTCAGTTCTGATTTTCTCTGCAACTATTGCAATTGAGACTGTCTTGTCAGGTTTTTTCTCTTTTCTATTAATAGGAGCTTTAAAAAAAGAAAAGCTCAAGTCGTCATTATTGTTTCTTTCGAAACTTTCTCCGTTAAGGAATTTCTCATCTTTATTCTCTTCTGTGAATAAAGGATCTTGTTTTTTTGTGTATAGTTCGTACATGTTATTTTGTTTGTTAAAAAAAAGTGAGTAAATTGTTTATTGAAAATTGTCTTAAAAAGTTCATTTTTTCATGTTTATGTTGCATTTTTTTTGTGTCTGATTCATGTTTCATTTTTTTGATTTTTAGTTTGCACTTAATTTAAGAATAAAAAATATCATTAGTGTTGTTTATGTCATACTAAATTTGTATCTTTGCACAGAACATGTTTTGATAATTTTTTAATTTAATTTTTACTATTTGGTTCAAAATGTTTATAGTTTTTTCAATTCATTTTCATGTGTTTACATTGCATAATTTTTACTAAAATTTCATTATGTCAAAATACGAATCTCATTTATTTTATAATATAATTTTATGGTAAGCAAAGTTAATGATTATAACTCAATTTATAACAGATTTTTATCAACAATCAGAATTATTTATTAACACATGTGCAATGATTAGTAATACATCATTTTACATATTGAAATATCAACTAAACAAGCAATAAAATTAGAAAAACTAAACCACAATGTTAATAACTTTTCAACTTAAATTGTGCATATTAACCATAGTTATTCGTAAATTTACAAAGTTTAATGACATCGTTGCATTGAAATAAATCAATGAATCATTTACTTAAATTTATATGAGTTTTTGTATAATTATTTTTATAACGCATAAACAATTTTACAATTAAATGAATTTACACACAAACTTAAACTGAAAACATAATTTTAATATTAAACCTTCAAACTCTACAAACCATTTAAACCCCCAATTTATGCCCGGATTTTACACAATCAAAAAAGACACATTTAGGAACAAATACGCAGTGCGGAATGTGCTGCCATTTAAAAACGTTTATTACCTCAAGGCTGATGGCTCATACACGCAGGTGTTTGATGAAAACAATGAAAAAATAACTATTTCCTACAGGCTTGGAATAGTGCAGGAAAAAATGAACTGTCTTTACTTCTTTCGATGCCACGATTCATATTCAGTGAACCTGCTGCATGTGAAAAACATTGTAAAACCTACCGATGGTTATAGCGAATATTATGTAGAGCTTACAAACGGTGTGCGTATAAAATGCTCACGCAAGTTGGTGGATGAGTTGGATGATAGGCTGACGGCTATCAGGAGTCAGATTTCGGTTAATAAGGCAGGCCAGGTGGCCTAGAAAGTAATAGAACACTGATTGGACTGATGCAACTGATAAAAACTGATCGTTTTGAAAAATCCGTGTAAATCCGTCTCATCTGTGTTATCAGTGTTCTATTTTTCTACCATCCAACATCTACCATCCAACATCCAACAACCAATATTTTCCCAAAATCATTTATGAAAACCATGTTCTTTTTATGAAAGATTCCGGCGTTTTATGAAAGAACAAGTGTCTGACTATTGCATTGTTAGTGCTGTTTTTCGTATCTTTGTAACACGAAACTCAAAACAGAGTTTCCGTTAAATAAATCAATAACAAAAATTTTCAGACCATGAAAAAAACAAAAAAGGTAGCAATGAAGATCATTGCAAATCGTGACGCCAAAAAGGCACGAAGAAAAAAAAGAACAGCAGGGATGTTGTTTATGGTAATAATGGTGCATAAGAACACCGTGGTGATGAAGTTCCCAAGGCGTTTGGCTGATGTTATCATCAAAGCGCAGGAAATGCTGAACCTTATCAACACCAATTCCTACCTGCCGTCGCCGGTTCCCGGAATTGCTGATTTAAAGCCAGCATTTTAACGCTTATTGATGCCCAGGCCAAAGCACTCACCAAAGAAGTCGGCGCTGTTGCTGCACGCAATACCGCTCTCAAAACAATGCTTACTCTTGCTGAGCAAATGAGGGTGATGGTACAAACAACAGTTAACGGCAATATTGCCAATGCTGCAGAAATTGCCAAAAATTCAGGGATGACGATCAAGATGATCAATCCCCGTCAGAACAAGCAATGGACAGCCCACTACACAGGTAATCCGGGCGAAGTGGAATTGTCAGCAAAGGTTAAGGCTGCAAGAGCTTTCACACAGTGGCAGTGTTTGACTGATGTGAATGATCTCACAACGTGGACAACTTACCCAATTGACCCCACGCTGAAATCAACCACAGTGGTCAAAAATTTACCGTTAGGCAAAGTTCTCTTTTTTCGGTATCGCTCAATCCTGAAGGCAGGCCCTTCTGAGTGGAGCGAAGCTATCAAACTGATGATCGTCTAAGCAAACTTCCCTGAACCAGGCAGGGATTAAGGGGTGCAGACCGGCTGAGTTTAGAATTTTAAACACAAGCGTGGTTTGTATCCCTTTTTTTATTTGTGATTTGAGATTTTAGATTTTGTGATTCATCTTCACTCTCACCTTCACTTTTACATTTTACATTTTGCATTTAGTATTTTACATTAATGACCTAACGAACATTTTTGATTTGAGATTTAGCAAATGACAATCAATGACGCAAAGCAAATGACCATTAATGACTAATGACTATAAATGACCCAATGACCATTTTTGATTTTTGATTTTTGATTTAAGATTTAAGATTTGAGATTTGAGATTTAAGATTTTTGATTTAATAGTCTATGTGAAGCCTATGTTCCTATGATCCTATGTGGTAAAAAACATCAAAAAAAAATCACCACAATAGACACAGTAGATACATAGATTTGCACATAGGGAATCATTCAGTAAAATATAGTTTTTGATTTTTGATTTAGTATGACCATCAATGGTAAATGACTTTTAAGTTTCATGAGGCGACTGTTGAGTTCTTTCAAAAAACCTGTGAATCCTTTCAAAAAACCTGTGTGTTTTTTCAAAAAACATGTGAATAAATTCACGCTACTGTTGAGTTCCTTCAAAAAACATGTGAGTTCCTTCAAAAAACACTTGAGTTCCTTCAAAAAACCATTGAGTAAAGTGAAGGGACTCTTGAGTTCTTTCAAAAAACATGTGTGTTCTTTCAAAAAACATGTGAGTTCTTTCAAAAAACATGTAAGTTTTGTGAGGAAATTGTCTTCCCTGATTGTAAATGACTGAAAGTCATTTAACTATTTTTGATTTAAGATTTAGAATGACCCAATGACCAACAATGACCTTATGACCATTTTTGATTTGAGATTTCTGATTTTTGAATTAGAAAGCTCTAAAGACTATTGACCATTGACTAATGACCATTGACAAATTTATCAATTGTCCTTCGACAAACAAACAAGCTGCTCCTGCGTCAGGTCCTTTATCTTTAGCCTGACAAGATACTTCTGGCCGGGTTCAATACGGCAACTTACAACATTGAAATCGTAAGACTGATCACCGGCAGCGAATTTGCGTTTATCAAAAATATTGGTGATAAAATTTCCCTGTTCATCATACACTATCAATGAAGCGTAACCCTGAGTTTTCATGTTCCATTGAATCACTCCGGCTATTTTGTATTCCTTCCTTTGAATGAAAACTGTTTCATCAGTTTTATTCACAGGAGTAATGGATTTGATGGTGGTTTTTGATTTGGCTGATGAAACAAATGCCCGCAGAGCTTTAAATTCTTTGGTATTTGATGAAAAAATTGAAGTAGAATCATTGTTGTCCGTAAAAACCCACACAGCGTTTTGTCCGGTGTTATCCTGGAATTTGTTTTTTTCAATCAGCAAAGCAAGTTGCAACAACTTTCCTTCGGCCATGTCGCCAATATTATATGTGGAGTTCTCATCAGGTCCTATTTTATGTTCATTTATACACATAGCATAGGCTTTGTAAGTGGTAGTTTGCTTTCCGGCCAAAGCAATCAGGTGGTACTGGGTGAACATCATGTTCTGAATACTGTCAAAATGACAAGTAAGTTTACGGCCTGTTTCAATTTCCAGGCTTAGCGGGTCTGAAGTGAGGTTTTGAACCTCTACGGTAATACAATCACCGAAGTGATTGCTGCTGGTGGGAGTTCCGGCATTGGATTTGGTGCCATGAATTTTCACACTGACAAGTTGTTTGTCAGATGCATCTTTAAGCGACATTGTTGATTTAGCTAATGAAACAGCACTTGATAACGCCGACAAAAGCAGGAGCACGGTGATGAACTTAAGTGTTTTCATGTTTTAAAAGTTTTGATTGTTTCTCATTCTAACGTTCGTTAAATGGTATTTATTGTGTGAGACTGAAAATATTTTTTAATAGCCTTACTTTTTTAATCAAGTTCACTGCACAGGCAAAGTAGATACGTAGTTTTTTACCTGGGAAAACTGTAAAAAGATTTTTGATTTTGATTGAATAATCTATGTGGAGCCTATATCCCTATTGTGTTTAAGTGGTAAAAAATAATCAAACCCATGAAGGTCGGCCATGAAAAACATAGCTGTTTAGAAAAATAAGATACCGCATTAACAAACCTTAGGAATTCAGATTAGTAAATCGGCATCTCGCTGTTGTAATTTTGCATTTTTTCAAAATATTGTCAGAAATATTCAATCATGGTTGAATTATCCGGCAGAAATTAATTTCAAAATTGTATAACTTTTAAAAAAAATTGAACATTATGTATGTTATAACAGCAGCAACAGGAAATATTGGTAAAGTTGTTACCAAAAATCTTTTAGCCCAGGGCAAGAAAGTAAGAGTAGTTGGCCGGAATGCCGAAAAATTGCAGGAATTCGTTTCGCAAGGAGCAGAAGCAGCGGTGGGTGATGTGAACGATGCAGCATTTGTATTAAAAGCATTTGAAAATGCAAAAGCTGTGTTTTGCCTTTTGCCACCCAATCCTCACTCAAATAATTTTCGAAGTGAACAGAAAAAAATATCAACGAACTATGCCAATGCGGCAAAAGCAAACAATGTAAAGTATGCTGTTTTGTTGAGCAGTATTGGCGCTCATTTGCGTCATGGTGCAGGCATTGTTGATGGTTTAGGCGATATGGAAGAATCATTCCTGGCATTAAGAGATGTCAATGTTTTGAATCTTCGGCCAACATATTTTATGGAAAACATTCTCGGGCAGGTTGGAATTATCAGGCAGATGGGGATCGCAGGTTCACCGGTAAAAGGTGATTTGGCAATACCCATGGTAGCTATTAAGGATATTGTGGCGGTAGCTTCAAAACGCTTATCAGATTTGAATTTTACAGGAAACACAGTTGAATACATTCTTGGCCCGCGGGATCTGTCTTACAATGAAATTGCAAAAATAATTGGCAACGCAATTGGAAAACCCGATCTGAAATACGTTCAGTTTCCTTATGCAGATGCTATCAGAGGCATGGTAGAATCAGGATTCTGCTCAGAAAATGTTGCCACTTCAATGACCGATATGGCTGAAGGATTAAATAATGGTTTGATGGGTAGCGAAGTTAAAAGAACCCCTGAAAACACGACACCAACAAGCATCGAAGATTTTGCGAAAACCTTTGCTTATGTGTACAATAGTTAAACAGTCAATAATTCCTATTGCAAATATCAGATAAAAAAATAGCATCACTATTCTCAGAAATATTTCTTTCTGTCTTTGTTACTGCCTCTAACTGTTAGTAAGAATCAATGCAATAGTGGTGCTATTTATCATTAATACTGCTTTGATTTCAGTGCATGTTGAAGATTATTTTTAGCATGACATACTAAACTATAGATTATTTCGTTTTGCGATTCAATCAAAATGTTTACTTTTGCACGATGTTAAAAAAAATCAAATACATTTTAGCTGGCTTGTTAATTACGATTGTCGTATCTTCATGTGGCAATTTCAACAGGATATTAAAGAGCACCAACCTTGAAGAAAAATATAAAGCCGCACAGGCTTATTATCTTAAAGGTGATTATTATCATGCTCAACAATTATTTGAAGAACTGATCACATATTACCGGGGTACTGCTGAAGCAGAAAAGATCTATTATTACTATGCTTACTGCTATTATGGAATGGAAGATTTTGTTACGGCAGCTTACTATTTCAAAACCTATGCGTCAACTTATCCCAATAGTAAATATGCCTGTGAAGCACAGTACCTGAATGCTTATTGCACGTATCTTGATTCACCGGATTTTTCACTTGATCAGACAAACACGCTAACAGCCATAAAGGATCTTCAATTGTTTGTTGACCTGTATCCGAAAAGCGATACTGTGGTTATTTGTAATAAACTTATTGATGACCTGCGTTTCAAGCTGGAAGTTAAAGAATTTGAGGTTTCGAAACTATACTATAAAATGCAGGAATACAAAGCAGCTATTGTTTCTTTTAAAAATACACTAAAGGACTATCCTGAAACAAAATTTAAAGAAGAATGTCTGTACTGCATTATGAAATCATACTATTCGTATGCAAACGAAAGTGTGCCTGCTAAAAAAGAAGAAAGGTTTAAAGCTGCCATGCTTGCATACCAGGCGTTATTAGAATCTTTTCCACAAACAAAGTATCTGAAAGATGCCGAAAATGTAAATAAGAATTCACAGAAAGAAATTGATAAATTAAAAAGTAAAAAATCATGAGCATAGATTATAAAAAGATCAAGACCGAAACAAATACTGAAACACGCGACACTACTGAATTTGTAAAACAAACAGGGAATTTATACGAAACTGTTGTAGTATTGTCAAAACGCGCTAACCAGATTGGCCTTGAAATTAAAGGTGAATTGAATGGCAAACTTTCTGAATTTGCTCCTGCAACTGACAACCTCGAAGAAATTTTTGAAAACAGGGAACAGATTGAAATTGCAAAATTCTACGAGCATCTGCCAAAACCAACTCTTCTTGCCATTCATGAATTTTTGAACGGACAGATCTATTTTAGAAATCCTTCCAAGGAACCTATTATTAAGTAATAATTTTCATGCTTAAAGGCAAACGCGTCATACTGGGAATCAGTGGCGGCATTGCTGCATACAAATCGGCAATTCTGATCAGGCTTCTGAAAAAATCAGGCGCCGAAGTCAAGGTTGTTGCCACAAAAAATGCTCTTGAATTTATCACGAGGGTTACTCTTGAAACACTTTCGCAAAACAAAGTTTACAGTGATCTTTTCGGCAATGATAATGATTATACAACAGAGCACATTTCTCTTACTGACTGGGGCGACATCTTTATTGTAGCACCGGCATCAGCCAACATTATTGGTAAACTTGCCAATGGCATTGCCGATGATGCACTTTCAACTTCACTGATTGCATTTAACCAGAAGATATTTCTCGTTCCTTCAATGAACGTTAAAATGCTTGAACATTTTTCAGTTCGAAAGAATCTGCATTATCTTTCTGAAAATGGTATAGGTATCATTGAACCTGCCGAAGGTTACCTGGCCTGCGGCTATGAAGGAAAAGGAAGAATGGAAGAGCCTGAGGTTATTTTTTCAAAAGTTGAAAAGTATTTTTTAAAACATCAAAAACTCTCAGGTAAAAAAGCTCTGGTGACTGCCGGACCAACATACGAAGCCATTGACCCTGTTCGTTTCATTGGCAATCATTCCTCAGGGCTGATGGGATTTTGTATTGCAGAGGAACTTGCTGACAGCGGAGCTGATGTTACTCTTGTTTGCGGACCAAATAAACTAAAAACTTTTAATCAGGGAATAAAAAGGGTAGATGTTGTTTCTGCCAAAGAAATGCATGCTGCCTGCATGAAAGCATTCAAAAATGCTGATGTGACAGTGATGGCTGCTGCAGTTGCCGATTTTGCACCAGTTAATCCTGCCGGGAAAAAATTAAGCAAACCTGGAAAAGTCAGCAATCTTGAACTAGAACCAACAACGGATATACTCAAAGAACTAGGAAGCAAGAAACAAAAAAATCAGCTTCTGATAGGCTTTGCACTCGAAACTCACGATGAAATTGAACATGCAAAAAAGAAACTGCACAATAAAAACCTCGATTTTATCGTTATCAACTCCTTAAAAGATAAAGGTGCCGGTTTCGGTCATGATACCAATAAGATCACAATTGTGGATAAGAAAAATAAAATCACTACTTTTGAACTGAAAGACAAAAGAGAAGTTGCAAAAGATATTGTTGAGAAAATCACTGAGCTTTATAAATAAAACCAAACTTTAAATTATGCGAAAAGTTAGTCTCCTCATATTATTCTTCATCGGAATATCACTCTTTGGAAAAGCACAGGAACTTAATTGTATTGTTTCAGTTGCAACCCCGCAAATTCAAGGCACTGACAAGAAAATATACGAAACTCTGCAGACTGCCATTTATGAGTTTATGAATTCACGGAAATGGACAAACTATACCTATTCAGTTGAAGAAAAAATAGAATGTACAATTATGATAACCATTTCCGACAGGTCGAATGATGTTTTCAGTGCAAATATTCAGGTACAGTCAAGACGGCCGGTTTATAAAAGCTCCTACAAATCTGTCATGCTTAACCTGATTGACAAAGATTTTCAGTTTACTTATGTAGAATTTCAGGCACTTGATTTTAATGAAAATTCCTTCACTTCAAACCTGACTTCAGTACTTGCTTACTATGCCTACATCATTATTGGAATGGATTTCGATTCTTATTCATTAAAAGGCGGTACACCATATTTTGAGAAAGCACAAACTATTGTTACAAATGCCCAGAATGCCTCAGAATCCGGATGGAAAGCTTTTGAAAGCTCAAAGGAAAAAAACAGGTATTGGCTTGTTGAAAACCTTATGAATAATATTTATGCGCCTATCAGGGAGTCTATTTATAATTACCACAGGAAAGGGTTGGATATGCTGGTTGACAATGTTGCAACTGGTAAAAACGCTATTACGGCTGTTTTTGATAAACTAAAAGGAGTTCACGAAGAAAAACCTGATTCTTACCTGATGCAACTTTTCTTTAGCTCCAAAGCTGATGAAATTGTAAACCTTTATTCTGTAGCTACTACTGTTGAAAAGGCTAAAGTTGTAGCAATATGCAAACTTATTGACCCGGCAAATTCTTCAAAATATAACCAGATCAACAAGTAAAAGTTTAAAGTTTAAGTACTGCAACTGCTGCTGCCACTTCATCTTTTAGATGAATTTCTGATTTCTAATTTCCATCATTTACTTTTTCTTTCTTTTTTTTATCTAAATTTGCACAGAGTTATTCTATGCTTACACATCTTTCCATAAACAACTATGCACTGATCAATGAACTTGAAATTGATTTCAGGGAAGGACTAACTATTATTACAGGGGAAACAGGTGCCGGAAAATCTATACTACTTGGCGCTCTTGCAATGATACTCGGGCAAAGGGCAGACACACAGGTTCTGCTTGATAAATCAAAAAAATGCATTATTGAAGGTACCTTTTTGATTAAAGATTATGGTTTACAGGATTTCTTTGAATTGAACCAGCTCGATTATGATGACCATTCTGTGATCAGAAGAGAGATCAATAAAAATGGAAAATCCAGGGCCTTTATCAATGATACTCCCGTGAATCTTGAATTATTGAAAGAATTGGGAGAATTGCTTGTTGATATCCATTCGCAGCACAACACGATCACACTACAGGATTCAAAGTTTCAGATGGCTTTTGTTGATGCTTATATCGGACATGATAAACTTCTCAGTGAATTCAGTGAGAAGTTCATTTTCTTCAATACAACAAATGCAGAACTAAAAAATCTGCTGCAAAAAGAAAAGCAGTCGAAAGCCGACCAGGATTATTACCAGTTTCAGTTTGATGAACTCAGCAATGCCAATCTGATTGAAGGAGAACAGGAAGAAATTGAAAAGGAACTTGAAATTCTTAACCATGCAGAAGAAATAAAAATCAATCTTATCAAAGCCTCTGATGAATTGACATCCGGTGATTTTAGCATTGGCTCGCGATTAAAAGAGGTGACAAATATTATCAGTAAATTGGTTTTATTGCACCCCGGGCTCGAAGAATTGTCAAAAAGAATTGATAGCTGCAATATAGAGATTAAAGATATTACCAAGGAAATTGAATTGGCTGAACAAAAGATCGTTTATAGCACTGAAAGAATTGCCGGTATAAACGACCGATTGAATATAATCTATAACTTGCAACAAAAACACCGTGTGAATTCCATCAATGAATTGTTGCAAATACAGAATGTAATATCAGACAAACTTAATTCGATAACCAATTTGGACAAAGAGATTGAAAAGGTAAAGAAACTGCTTGCTGAAACAGAAAAACATCTTGATGGACTATCAAAGAAAATAACAGAAAACCGAAAAAAGGCGATCCCTTTGATTGAAAAAGGTGTTTCAGGTATTCTTAAAAAGCTTGCAATGCCAAATGCAATATTTCAGATTTCGCACGCATTGCTGCCAGATTATAATTTACATGGCAAAGACAGATTAACTTTTATGTTCAATGCCAACAAAGGAAGTGAGATAAAAGAACTGGCAAAAGTTGCATCAGGTGGTGAGCTGTCGAGGCTGATTCTTAGCATTAAATCACTGATTTCAGTAAAAAAACTCCTGCCTACGATTATTTTTGATGAAATTGATCAGGGAGTTTCAGGTGATATTGCTGATAAAGTTGGCAATATTATGAAGAATATGTCGGCTACAATGCAAGTGATCGCAATAACACATTTACCCCAAATTGCCGGTAAAGGAACTTCCCATTGTGTAGTATATAAAGAATCTGATCAAAATGTGACTTACACCAAAATAAGGATGCTGAAAGAAAAAGAACGCATTACTGAAATAGCTAAAATGCTTAGTGGTAACGAACTTACCAAAGCAGCAATGGAGCACGCCAAGGCTTTACTTGAATAATTGTCCAGACTGTCAAAATTTTTTAATTTTCCCCGCAGTTTTGTTTTCCTTCCTTTATAAAGTTATTAATTTTTGGGGAATATAGTGCCAATTTACATTTGCTATCAGAAGATATCGTAGTCATTATCTTTATAATTAATGATCTATAAACCCGATAATAGTAAAAATCACTGAATTCCTTTAAAACAAATAATGTATAAATTGACATTTTTGCCTGATCTCAGGGTCCGTCAATCGAACCCTGAGGTAATATAATTCAACCCAAGGCTCAGTCATCCCAACCCTTAGGTCTGTCAATCGAACCCTGAGGTAAAATAATTCGCCCCAAGGGTTCGTCATTCCAACCCTTAGGTCCGTCAATTGAACCCTAAGGTAAAATAATTCAACCAAAGGGTGCATTAGTCTAACCCTAAGGTTCTTCAACCCAACCCTTGGGTAAAATAATTTAATCCAAGGGTTCATTATCCCGACCCTGAGGTTGATCAACAGAATCATTATGTGAAATTAGAAGACCTATTGTCCTGACAATTTTACCTATAGAAAACTTACAATGCATATTTTTCATTAATTTACAATTATTAAGATTGAATATTAATTCGGTTTAAACCCTGATTTTACCCTTAATTCGTTTCATACCTTTTAGTTACATAGTCAATCCAAATGAAGTCTGAATTACCCGGAATAACTATTTAATCAGGAATAATTTTTAAAGAATAAGGATTTGCAAATTGCTATTGACAATAAAATTCCTAACTAGAAATTCAATAATCTAAATTCACCTTAAAAAATGGTAGCCATTTTTCCTCAGAAACTTTAATTAAAATTGGAGCCATTGAATATTTAATAGGGGAGTGGTTGATCAGAAAAATAGAAAACTACAGATGTAAACATGGGTAGTAAAGCGAGAAATTGAGTTACATTTGTAATGTTTAATCAATATTTCCAGTTAGTATTGTGAATAACATCATTTTGAAGTTATTTTTGTAATTGCAGTCATTTATAACTTTTTAAAAAACTATAAACCAGTAGCATACAACTTTTATTTAAAGTATTAAATCAAAACAATGAATTGGTTTTCTAAATTGAACGAATTTATCAATTATCATGTAGTTTAATAAATTGGTAGAAAGATAAATAAATGTGTTTACATAAACTCATAATTCAACTAATCACATTTGTAACATTGCATAAATTACAATTGTTATTTGTAAACTAAATAAAGTTACAGAAGTAAACAATATTTGTATTACATTTGTCACCGAAATAATTTACAATCATGAACTCAAGAATTCAGCTTATTTTAAAGACCAAAAACATCTCAGCTTCCAAGTTCGCTGACGAAATTGGTGTACAACGTTCGAGTATCTCTCATATACTTTCCGGACGTAATAATCCTAGTTTGGATTTTATACAAAAAACTTTAATGAAATTTCCAGACATTAGTCCTGACTGGATTTTGACCGGTAAAGGAAGCATGTACATGCAGCCTGATTTGTTTAACACTGCTACAGAGCCAAAAAACGAACCAGAGCCCGTGGATGATGATTTAAACGATTCTGAAGAGGATATTCCTGAGGAAATACAGAAAGTGGTAGTGAAGGAAAAAATTGAGACTGAAAAGCCAATACGACCAAAAATCATTAAAACAACGGAGAGAATCCCCGAGAAAAGTGAATTAAGATTGAGTGATCATACAAACAAAGTTGAAGAAAGGAAAATTGAAGAGAAAAAAATTGAGAGAATAATTATTTTCTATTCTGACAAAACTTGTATGCAATATACCATGGAGTAAAAAATCTCTATAATAATTTTGTCTGAAATTGCAATAATTTCTTTGTTTGTAGTTTCATTATTTAGTCAGCCTATAATCCTTAAAAGCTATTGAATCATTATTAGTTAGCTTATTTATTTATCACTATATTGTGGTCTCATAATTAGTATTATGTTAAATAGTAAATAAAAATAAATAGGGAAGCATTTTTACAATACCTCCCTATTTTGTTTATTTCAACTTCGTCAGTTTATCATTTACCTCTTTGTATTTATCCATCATATTTAAGCGTGAATAAAGTTTCCTCAAAGCGATTAAAGTATTCCAATCATTCGGTTTTAATAAAGAAGCTTTTTCAAGATTTTCTGTTGCACTTTTATAAAGAGCATCAAATTGTTCTTTCAATTGACCATATTTTGTCATATCAGTTGTACCGATTACTTCAGCAGTTTGTTCTATCCTGATACCTTCATTAAAATAGATAGCTCCCAGCATATATGTAGCATCAAAATAGTCAGCTTTAAGTTCGATTGATTTCTGCAAAGATTTTACAGCTTCTGTATAAGCATTTAAGCGAATTGCAAGTGTGTTTGCCTCATTGTTATACTGGTCAAAATATGCATTTCCGATAGCATAATATACTGAAGGATTTGTCGGGTCCTTAGCTTTTAATTTTTCCAATGCATCTTTAGCTTCTGTAAATTTTCCTGCCGTAAGGTAGAGATTAGATTCTGCAATTATTATTGTATTGTCATCTGGAAAAGCCTTCAGCCCCTTCTTAATCACTTTTATTCCTTCATGGAATGAAGCTGTATCAGGAACAACTGAATCTGTATTGTAAAAAGTAACCTTACCGTACTCGAACAACATTGATAATTTGTTTTTGTACTTCCACTCATCATAATCAGTCTTGTTGTACTTTGCTTTTCCTTTATGTAAAGGTTTGCCAAGTAATTTCACAACTGTGGTTGTGTCAGTGCCAATATCAACATTTTTATAAGGGTTATCTTCGAGGAATTTTTTCCTGTAAATGTTTGCCAGGTTAGAATAAATGGCAGGCTTCCGGTAATCAATCTTGATCAGGTTTTTGTAGTATTCAATTGCTTTATCGTTTTTGTTAGCATATTCTGCGCAAATAGCTGCGTTAAATGTAGCAAGTGAATCAGCTTTTTTAAAGATTGCATTGATTGAAGCTGTTTTATCAAAACTATTCATAGCAGCCTCATACTTTTGAGTTGAGTACAATGATACTCCTTTGTTATAATACTGCTCTCCACACACATACAGTTTAAGCATAATGTCCTGATAAAACTCTTTTTTAGTGTCTAATTCAATTGCTTTCTGGTAAGAGTCATATGCTTTCTGCAATGCATTTGAGTCAAGTTTGCTGTATTTATCATCCTTGGATAAAAGTATTCCCAGATAAATATCTCCTCTATACATCCAGGTTTTAGACCATGTTGAGGTTTCTGCATCTGCAGCAGCAAGTTCAATAAATTTCAATGCCTTGTCATAGTAGCCTTTGGTTAAGCTAGAATAGGCACTTTGAACATTCAGTTTTTGGCCTTGCACAACCATAATTGCGAAAACCATTGCGAGTAAAATTAAGGTTTTTTTCATGTTTTATGAAATTAAATTATTAAAACGGAACAAAATTAAATTTTTCAAGAATATAACAACAATTTTATTGCCAAAGTTTTTAATAAAATTTAATGGTTCGAAGGTTTTGTTTGATTATTAGTATTTTATCGAAAAATAAATTTTATTATTTTCAAAGACAACAGTAAATTACTCTTTATTCAGAATCGTTATTGTCTCCTGGTTTATCTTCAAAGTCTGTTGCAGGAAGATTACCGTCTTCAATATTCGATTCTGTTTCATCAGTAATTTCGGCATTGCCATTACTATTCATTTTTTCTTCTTCGACCGGAGTCACAGAAGCAATAGAATCGTCATCACGCATTTTGATTAAACGTACACCCTGAGTGGCTCGTCCCATCACTCTGAGTTTTTCAACTTCCATGCGGATAATCAATCCTGATTTATTGATGATCATCAGATCATCAGTATCCAAAACTTCTTTTAAGGCAACCAGTTTCCCTGTTTTTTCAGTGATATTAATAGTTTTTACACCTTTACCACCACGGTTAGTTACTCTATAGTCTTCAAGCGGGGAACGTTTACCGTAACCATTTTCTGATACTACAAGCACATCATAGATGTCTTTTTCAAGGCATATCATACCTATAACTTCATCTTCAGGACCTGAAAGTCTGATACCTCTAACACCTGTTGCATTCCTGCCCATTGGACGAACAGTTTTTTCATTAAAACGAATTGCTCTTCCTGAGCGGATAGCAAGAACAATTTCATTTTCGCCATTCGTCATTTTTGCTTCAAGCAAATGATCATCATCCTTGATATTAATTGCATTTATTCCATTTACCCTTGGCCTGGAATATGCTTCAAGTGATGTCTTTTTGATTGTTCCTTTTTTCGTACAAAGAATGATAAAGTTGTTGTTGATATACTCTTCTTTATCCAGACTCTTCACATTAATAAATGCCTTGATTTTATCATCAGGAGCTATATTGATCATGTTTTGAACAGCTCTTCCTTTAGAGGTTTTGGTGCCTTCAGGTATTTCAAAAACTCTGAGCCAAAAACATTTCCCATTTTCTGTAAAGAAAAGCATATATTCATGCAGCGTTGCAATATACAGGTGTTCTATGTAGTCTTCATCTCTTATTTCAGTTCCTTTTGAACCACGCCCTCCCCTACTCTGCACTTTATACTCGCTTAAAAGTGTTCTTTTTATGTAACCCATATGGGAAATTGTAATCACAACACTATCGTCGGGAATGGTATCTTCAATACGGAAATCAGTAGCGGCATATTCAATCTTACTACGTCTTTCGTCATTATATTTTTCTTTAATTTCAAGTAATTCATCTTTTATGATCTTCATGCGAAGATTTTCATCAGCAAGTATGCTTTTGAGATATTCAATGAGCTTCATCAGTTCATCATACTCCTGTTTCAGTTTGTCCCTTTCGAGACCGGTGAGCTGTTGCAGACGCATTGCTAAAATAGCCTTAGCCTGTAATTCCGAAAGACTGAATTTCTCCATCAATCCGACCCTTGCTTCATCAGGTGTTTTCGAAGCACGGATAAGATTGATCACTTCATCAAGATGATCAAGTGCAATTAGCAAACCTTCCAGGATGTGTGCTCTTTTTTCAGCTTCTGCAAGATCAAACTTTGTCCGTCTAATTACAACATCATGTCTGTGTTCAACAAAATAACCAATAAGTTGTTTCAGGTTTAGTGTCATTGGTCTGCCTTTTACAAGAGCGACATTATTAACACTGAAAGCTGTTTGTAAGGCTGTGTTTTGATAAAGATTATTGAGCACAACATTTGTGACAGCATCTTTCTTTAATTCATAAACGATGCGCATTCCATTCCTGTCGGATTCATCACGTATGTCTGAAATACCTTCAATTTTTTTATCATTAATAAGGTCGGCTGTTCTTTTGATCATTTCAGCTTTATTGACCTGGTAAGGGATAGAATTTACAATGATCCTGTCTCTGCCATGGTCATTTTGCTCAATTGTGGCTTCGCCTCTAATAACAATTCGCCCTCTGCCTGTTTCGAAAGCTTCACGTACTCCATCATAACCATAAATGATCCCGCCTGTCGGAAAGTCAGGGGCTTTTACAAGCTTTGAAAGTTCTCCGATAGTGATATCGTGGTTGTCAATGTAGGCAAGTGTTCCGTCAATAACTTCACCAATATTATGCGGAGCCATGTTTGTAGCCATCCCCACTGCAATACCTGAAGCTCCGTTTATCAGAAGTTGTGGTATCCTTGAAGGCATGACAACCGGTTCCTTTAACGTGTCATCAAAATTAAGCTGGAAATCCACTGTGTCTTTTTCCAGGTCGGCAACAATTTCTTCGGCAATTTTTTTAAGTCTTGCTTCTGTATAACGCATTGCTGCGGGACTGTCACCATCAATAGAACCAAAGTTTCCCTGTCCATCAACCAATGGGTACCTGAGTGACCATTCCTGGGCCATTCTCACCATTGCATCATAAACAGAGGTATCTCCATGAGGGTGATATTTACCAAGTACTTCTCCAACAATTCTTGCAGATTTTTTATAAGTTCTGTTTGAAAGTACGCCAAGTTCAAGCATTCCATAAAGTACTCTGCGGTGAACCGGTTTTAATCCGTCTCTGACATCCGGCAAAGCACGTGACACAATGACCGACATTGAATAGTCAATGTAGGCCGATTTCATTTGATCTTCAATATTTATCTGTACAATTTTTTCTCCTTCTGCCATTTTTTCTCCTTTGTCTGTTAAATCATTTTAAGCACAGTTTTTGATAGTGTTTTAATTTTGCACGAAAGTACAAATTTTTACCGAACCAAAAACATAAAAAAGTGCAATTTTATACTAACAATAAGATGTTGAAAAATAGTTAGCTTTGTAGTCACAGTTATATTTATATTGTGTCTAAATTTGATTATCAGTAAAAGAATGTTTAATTTTGAATAATATTTAAAGAAATAAAAAAAATGGAAGCAAAATTTTCGCAAAGGGTAAAAGACGTAATCTCCTACAGCCGTGAGGAAGCCCTGAGGTTGCAAAATGATTATATAGGTGTTGAACACCTCTTGCTTGGAATCATCAGAGAAGGTGAAGGATTGGCAATAAAAATTTTAAATTATCTCGGAGTTGACCTCCTGGAACTTCGTAAAAATATCGAACTGTCAATAAAACCAAATGGAGGCAAGGCCAGAAACCTTGATAATATCCCACTTGTTAAGCAAGCAGAACGTATTTTAAAGATCACTTATCTTGAAGCCAAAATTTTCAAGAGTGATTTGATCGGGACAGAGCATTTACTTTTGTCTATTCTGAAAGATGAAGACAATGTTGCAACAAAATCTCTCAACAAACTTGGTGCATCTTATGACAATGTCAAGGGCGAACTTCAGGGAATAATGAATGAGAATCCTCTTAGTAACAACAGGCCAAACGAAATTAAAAATGAATTTCCGCGGAGTTCTGAAGATGATGATGATTTGGAAGACAAGAGTGGCGGATTAGGCGGAACTGCAAGTAAGAAACCGGGAGATTCAAAATCCAAAACTCCGGTACTCGATAATTTTGGCAGAGACCTTACTCGTCTTGCTGAAGAAAATCGTCTTGACCCTGTAGTTGGAAGGGAAAAAGAACTTGAGCGAATTGCACAAATTCTCAGCAGAAGGAAAAAGAACAATCCAATTTTAATTGGGGAACCAGGTGTTGGTAAATCAGCAATTGCAGAAGGTTTGGCATTACGAATAGTGCAAAGAAGAGTTTCAAGAGCATTGTTTAATAAAAGAATTGTCACTCTTGATATAGCCTCACTGGTAGCAGGAACAAAATACCGCGGACAGTTTGAGGAACGCATGAAAGCTGTGCTCAATGAACTTGAAAAAAATTCTGATGTCATCCTTTTTATTGATGAGATACATACTATAGTTGGTGCCGGTGGCGCTTCAGGTTCTCTTGATGCTTCCAACATGTTCAAACCCGCTCTTTCACGCGGAGAAATTCAGTGCATCGGCGCTACAACCCTTGATGAGTACAGACAGTATATTGAAAAAGACGGAGCACTTGAAAGAAGATTTCAGAAGATAATTGTTGATCCTACATCAGCAGATGAAACAGTGGATATTTTAAACAATATAAAAACAAGGTATGAGGATCATCACCTCGTTATCTATTCTGATGAAGCTGTAAAAGCATGTGTTTCTTTTACCCAAAGATATATCAGCGACAGATGCCTTCCTGATAAAGCAATTGATGCAATGGATGAAGCCGGAGCAAGGGTACACATAACAAACATTCATGTCCCGATTGAAATATTAAATCTTGAAACGAAATTAGAGGAAGCAAAACAGGGAAAAACCAACGCTATCAAGAGTCAGAAATATGAAGAGGCTGCAAAATACAGGGACATGGAAAGAAAGATGCAGGAAGAACTAGAAAAAGAAAAGAAACGCTGGGAAGATGAAGCTAAGATAAACAGGGAAATTGTAACAGAAGAAAATGTTGCCGAAGTGGTGGCAATGATGACAGGAATTCCTGTACAGAGAATCGCAAAGAACGAAGGCGAGCGGCTTATTAACATGGAAGCAGAGCTGGCAAATTTGGTTATCGGACAGGATGAGTCAATAAAGAAAGTTGTTCGTTCCATTCGCAGAAACCGTGCAGGTCTTAAAGATCCCAACAAACCAATTGGTTCATTTATTTTCCTTGGTCCAACAGGTGTTGGCAAGACCCATTTGGCAAAAGTTCTTTCAAAATATTTATTTGATTCCGACGAAGCACTTATACGTATTGATATGAGTGAGTACATGGAAAAATTTGCAGTGTCACGTTTGATTGGAGCGCCTCCGGGATACGTGGGTTATGAAGAAGGCGGACAACTAACAGAAAAAGTCAGAAGGAAACCCTACTCTGTGATATTACTTGATGAAATCGAAAAAGCTCATCCCGATGTTTTCCATATTTTATTGCAGGTGCTTGATGATGGTATTTTGACTGACAGCCTGGGCAGGCGTGTTGATTTTAAAAATGCAATTATCATCATGACTTCTAACATTGGTTCAAGACAGCTTAAAGATTTTGGACAGGGTGTTGGATTTACTACCGGCGCTAAAAAAACTTATGCAGCAGATTATGCAAAAGGAGTTATTGAAAATGCTTTAAGAAAAGCTTTCGCTCCTGAATTTCTGAACAGGGTTGACGATGTGGTTCTATTTGATTCATTGAAACGCGAAGATATCCATAAGATCATTGACATCGAATTAAAAGGATTGTATTCTCGCATACGTGGCATGGGTTATGAAATTGACGTAAGTATTGAAGCCAAAGATTTCATTCTTGAAAAAGGTTGGGATGAACAGTTTGGTGCACGTCCATTGAAAAGAGCCATCCAAAAATATATTGAGGATAGTCTTGCAGAAGAAATCATCAAGAATAAAATTTCAGCAGGCGACACTATCAATATCTGCTTTGATGCAAAAAAGGATGAGTTGTCAATTAAAATAGCAAAAGCAAAAAGGATTGCAAAGGTTAAAAAGTCTGAAGCCGGAGCAGAAACTGAAAATTAAATTCCAAAATATTTCTTTATAAAAAAAGCCCTGTCTGATTAAGGACAGGGCTTTTTTTTGACATTATTGCTTCGCGCAATGAATGCCATTGTGATAAAAAGTTCTTTATTCTTTCACAAGCACTTTTCCGTATTTCTTTCCCGCGGCTGTTTGAATCATCAGGTAATATAAACCCCTACTGTTGTTGACCAGATCAATTGGAAATACATTTTCACCTGCTTTGATATTCTTCATTGCTGACTGAACAATATTTCCTGCAACATCCAAAATTGAAACCTTCACTTTTTCTGATTTGTCAGCATTAATAAGTAAATTGAACAAACCTGCAGAAGGGTTTGGATATACAGTAAATGAACAATTGATTGAATGTTCGTCAATGCCAACACCCACAATATTGATCAGGATTGAAACTGTATCTGAACCGCATCCATTAACTGTAATGAGTTGCACTGTATAACTACCGTTTGCAGCATAATTATGATTTGGGTTTTCAACATTACTGGTATCTCCATCACCAAAGTTCCATGAGTATGTAACCCCATTAGTGGAAGTGTTGGTAAAGTTTACTGCTCCGGCGTTAGCTGAATAAGTGAAGGCAGCTACAGGTGGTGCAGCATTTATGGCTGCAATTACAGGAACCATTGCACTGCTGCAACCTGCTCCCTGAACCTGCCAGTTATAGAAAAAGTAATAATAATTTGCTCCTGCACTGCTCCCTGTAATTGACAACATCCCTGCGGTAGTATAAGGATAAGTAACCCCTGCATTATTCCTGTATAAACTTATTGTTGCTCCTGTATGTAATTCAAGTCTCATAGCAGTTCCTGCAGGTACGTTTAGATTTAGGTTGACTGTCTGCTGACCGGTTGCTGCAACTGTGATATTTGATGATGTCTGTAAAATTGTTCCGGCGCTGTTCTTTAAATCAATCGTAAATGTTCCGGTATTTGAAGGATAGATGACAACCGAAAGCAGAGTGAAAGGTACATAACTATCAAATATCAGATATTGGGTTGTGCTGCTCAGGTTCCCTCCCCCACCTGTGTTATCAGGTTTTGCAGCACTAACAGGTGCCGGAATATTATTTGCCTGCACATAATATGTTGTGGTCGCGTTCAAAACCGGTGTGGTAAATGTAGCGCCAGTATCCAAAAGGTTTCCTCCACTTGCTGCATCCCACCAGGTGATATTGGTAGTTCCGGTAGCATTAAGAGTGAAAGAATCAGGGCCACAATTTGAAACTGAATTTACAACAGGATCCGGAGGCCTTGACACTGTGATATAGTTTGTTCTTATCATCGTGTCGGATCCTGCGCAGTTGGATACAGTCAATTGTACAGTGTAAACCCCGCCTGTAGCGTACTGATGAATGGGATTTTGCAATGAAGAAGTTGTTCCATCACCAAAATTCCAATGCCATGCAGTAACTCCTCCGGTATTATCTGTAAAAGTAATGCTGTCACTACAGGTGTTGTTGTTGTCAGCAGTAAATGATGCTACCGGAGGATTTGGCCTGAGAACGACATTCTGTACAACCGTACTTCCATTAGCGACAGTTATGTTATTAATAGTTTTGCTCTGATAACCCGGAGCGGAAAAAGTCAGATTGTATGTCCCTGCATAAATAGGTCTGTGGTAATTGCCAACAGGAAGTGCAGAATAAACATTTGTACTGTCAACATCATGACCGGTGATGAACACATTTGCCCTAATCCCTTGCCCTGTGCAAGAGTCAGTGACAACACCTCTGATACCTTTTAGTGATTGCTCGATATAATTAAAGAATGACCTTCTACAACCATTCCATAGTCCAGGCAATGCGCTTGCTGCCGGACACTGTGTCCCTGAAATCTCAATAGTTTGTTCACGGCAATGATGATAATAATTCATATAATCCTGTCTTCCTCCATTGACTACGTACCAATCATATCCTTCGGTTATCCCGGACGAATAAGGATTTGTAAAAAACCCTGATGGCCCATAAACATGGGCTGAATCGGCAAATTCATGCGAAACAAGCTCCCACCAGCTTTCATCAGCAGTGCCACCTGTTTTACAATCCCATGGGTAATTACAAACTTCAGCACCTTCATGAAAGTTAGCAGCCATCACAAAGTTCATCGTATCCGCAAAACCCATGAAAGCCTGTGTTTCCGGCTGCCATGCATTGCCATCAGAATGCAGACCTTGTAATGGGTCTGGATAATTTCTGTTCATATCAACACCATTCGCATTGGCACGGGTGGCACCGGTGATGCTTGCGCCACCGGAAGCTCCAAAAGTACCATCAGGGTTGGCAAGAGGGCATATCCACAATTCAGTATTGTTAAGAATATTCGTGATCCTGGCGTTCGTTCCATAAGATGAAAGTAAGGTATCTATCAGATGAAGCATGTGAACAAATCCCGAAGGTTCGTTGCCATGAATTGTAGAAGTGTAAAGAAATTGCGGTTCATTTTCATGAGTATTTATATTGTTCGAAATTTTTGCAAGCAGAAGTTTTCTGCCACTTGCAAGGGTACAGATATTGTAAACTTTGCATAAAGCAGGGTAATCTGTTGCGAACTGATACATCATGGCTTCATAAGCAGCATAAGTGGGATAAGCATTCCATGCTGCCTGAATCTGCTTTGATCTGACAACACCGGACATCGCAGGATTTGTGATCAGATCCCCGGGATTTGTTAGTAGTGTATATTGATAATTTAAATCAAGGAACTGCGTGAACTCTTTTTTATTTGCATAAGCATAAACGACATTGTTGCTGGTAACATTATCAATAGAGATAATCCTTGTAAGCGTGAGTATCTCCAGCCGTGATGCAATATTGAATTTGAAGTAAACCTCTTTCTTACCGGCAAAAACACTATTTGCAATAGGGTTGTCAACTTCCTGCGAAAATGAAAATTCTGCCACACAAACAAGCAGCACTAAAACAAAATATACCAATACTCTTTTCATAGTATAAAATTTAAAAGAATTAAGCGGATAAAGGTAAATGAAATTATGAAACGGTTCCCGAAATTGATTGTTAAAAGGTGCAGGATATAAAGGATTGGTCAAAAGATAGCTCACCAGAATTTAGAAGCAACCTTTTATCCTATC
>CAISZK010000021.1 GCA_903889915.1 uncultured Bacteroidota bacterium | reverse complement strand
GGCGGGACTTTGATGAATGTTGCACACAATGCCGACAGCACAAAGACATTCTACTGGAGGCTGCATCTGCCAATTCCTACTTACCTTGCTTCGGTTGCAGTGGCCAACTACACTGCCGTTTCTTCAACATTCAACGGCATGAACGGCAGCATTCCCGTGAAGATCTATGTTCCGCCTGCTGATACAAGCAATGCCAAGGCTTCATTCACACATCTGCTGAGCATACTCAATGTTTACGAAAATGATTTTGGTCCCTATTTGTGGGAACGCGTGGGCTATGTGGGCATTCCTTTCACCGGCGGAGCGATGGAACATGCAACGAACATTGGCTACCCGCTTATGTGCATCAATGGAAACCTCAGCTATGAAAGCATGTATGCACACGAGCTTTCGCATCACTGGTTTGGCGACCTTGTGACCTGCGCCACTGCCGGCGATATGTGGCTCAATGAAGGCTGGGCTTCGTATTGCGAATCGCTCTACAGGGAGGGGATCTACGGCTACAGCAGCTATGCCGGCAATGTCAAAGCAAACCATTTTACAACACTTAGCACCTGCCATACTGACGATGGTGGTTATTTTGCCCTTTACGGAATTCCTTCAGCCATCACTTATGGCAGCACTGTGTACAAAAAAGGAGCGGATGTGATACACACCATGAGATATTACCTCGGGGATTCTTTGTTTTTCAGTATGCTGAAAACTTATCTGGTTACTTACAAATTCAACCATATTTCAACGGCAGATTTCAGGGATTTTATCAGTTCAAACACGGGAGTGAACATGACTGATTTCTTCAACGGATGGGTGTTCTCGGCAGGATTCCCCCATTATGCTATTGACTCGACGGTTTACAACGGCACAGGAAATGACTTCACGGTTTATGTAAAACAAAAATTATTGCACAAGGCATCGTATGTCAATTCGAATAAGATCTGGATAACTTTTATGAACAGCGCCTGGCAGAAATACACGGACTATATAGAGTTTTCGGGGCATACCGGCAGCAAGGTTTTTCATCTGCCCTTCACCCCTGTGGCCACCATGCTTGACCTGGATAACAAAACGAGTGATGCACGAACGGATTATTCACAAACAATAAAAACAACGGGCAATTATTCCTTCCCGAATTCTTACTTTATTCTAAATGTGCAAACACTGCCCGATTCGGCATTCTTTCGCGTGGAGCATAACTGGGTTGCCGCCGATCCGTTGCAAACACCAACGCCCGGCATTTACAGAATTTCGGGTAAGAGATACTGGAAAATTGATGGCATTTTCCCTCCGGGATTTGTTGCCGAAGCCAAATTTAATTTCAACCGCGGCGCCGGACACTTTGATGACACGCTGCTTGTGACAGCCAATTCCGCCGATTCACTGGTGCTGCTTTACAGGGTTAACGCAGCCGATGACTGGCATATTGTGAACTTCACAAAAACAGGCAACAATTCCACTGGTTATATTACCACTGAAAATGTTCAAAAAGGCGAATACACTTTTGGCATCGGCAAACCTCATCAGGCAGGAATTGATGTGAAGAACCAGACAAAGAAAGCCGAACTGCGCGTGTTCCCCAATCCGTCGAACGACACTTTCAATATTCTTTTCAATTCAGATAAAAATTCTGAGTTGAAAATATACGATAATGCAAATAATCTCGTTTATACTAAAAAGGTCAATCCGAAACAGGAGAAAATAACATGGAAACCGTCAGGTTTGAAAAGCGGGAATTATGTTGTTTATCTTTTTGAAAACGGAAAGGCGGTTACTTTTGAGAAGATAGTTTATGTTCATTAGTAAATAATTTAAAACAAAATCTTCGAAAGCATTATTTCATCGAAGTACGAAAAAAGATACGAATTTACGAATTACGAATCTCTGAGCGCTTTCGTAGTTCGTATATTCGTAAAGAATTCGTAATTCGATGAAATAATATGAACAAATTATTTTGAAAAATTCACTTGGTTACTGATAAAAATTAAAAACAGAACACAGATGACACGGATAAAACGGATGTTCACAGATTTGTTTTCAATCAGCTTTTATCAGCAATATCCGCGTTATCTGCGTTCCCATTCTTTATTGAAACACTTTTTGATTTTATTCTGTCTGTCTTTTTCATTTGCGTCAGCCTATTCACAAAAATATATTGTTGCCGATTCCAATGCAGACTGCATCTCCCCTATTGAATTAACTGATACAATCTATGGGCCCACCAATCCTCCAAAAGGCTTCGGAAAAACCCAGGAGATGAAAGACTTTCTTGGCAATTATTATTATTTTGAAAAGGAACATAACACAGTCTGGTTTAAATTCACCGCTCCCGATAACTGCACACTCACCTTTGATATTATCCCTGTCAGCGTCAACGACGACTACGATTTTCTTCTTTTCAAATACACAGGAAATGAAAATAATTTTTGTCAGAACATTAAGGATAAAAAAATAAAACCTGTAAGAACCGCTATCTCGCGCAATGATAAAACCATTCAAAGTACAACGGGATTGAAGGAAGGTAAGATTGCCCAGTTCATTCACTCCGGACCCGGAGAATCCTACAGCGCTCCTTTAAAAGTTCAGGCAGGCGATGTGTATTATCTTGCCCTTGACAATGTGTATGAAAATGGAAGCGGGTTCACGCTGAAACTTCATTACAAATGCGCAGTACTGCTGAAACCGCAGTTGAACATAAGCCTTGTAGATAAAGAAACCGGAAAAGCAATAACCGGCAATATTGAAATTCTGGATTCATTGCAACCTGCCAATGCTCCCGCAGAGTTTCATGCAAAGAATGTAAGCACCCATTCATTGAGTCTTGAAAGTTCGAAAAAGTACCGCATCACAGCAACCTCTGATGGATATTTTTCATCAAACATTACATTCATCACACCTGATAAACCTGCAATATCAAACGTGGTGATCAGTTTGCAAAAGATCACAGTGGGCAAACATCTTGTGCTGGAAAAAATATATTTCTACGGCAACAAAGCGATACTGCTCCCCGAATCAAAGCCGGCACTGGAAACCTTATTGCAAACAATGAATGAAAATCCAAGGCTGCACATAGAAATTCAGGGGCATGTGAACTGGCCACATACGTATTTGCTGAATGCAACACCTGATACTGCCTGGATCGAAAAGTTATCGCGCATGAGAGCCAAAGCCATCTATGACTATCTAGTAGAAAAAGGAATTTCAGCTGACCGTCTTTCATGCAGAGGTTTTGGAAACCGGGCTATGGTTTATCCTTATGCCAATAACGAAGCCGAGATGAGTAAAAACAGAAGAGTGGAAATACTTGTTCTTGCAAATTGAAAAGAAACTTCAAATATTATTCTGCAATTCTCTTTTGCTTTTGCTTTATAAATGCGAAGCCACAAAAGACTGTTATAACATCAGCCAGCGCTGATTGCTCAGGAGCAATTGAGTTGACCGATACTATTTTTATTGCGCAGAATTCACCCGATGGCTATGGCAAAGTTTATGAATATCCTATTTACACTGACAGAGAAGAAAAAGGTTATGAAGGAGAACATAATTCAGTGTGGTTAAAATTCAAAGTGCCCTCGAATAGTTTGCTTACCCTCGACATTACCCCTGATCAAAAAGAGGACGATTACGATTTTATCATTTACAAATACACAGGAAATGAAAAGAAATTCTGTGATAAGATCCGGTACAGACAGATAATTCCTGAGCGCTGGATCGTTTCAGAAAACGATACTGATATCAACAGCAAAACAGGACTTGCAACTTTAAACACCAAAATCAATCTGCCTCCGGGACCCGGTGACTCTTATGGTGCGCCACTTCCTGTAAGAAAAAATGACGTGCTTTATCTTTACATTGATAATGTCAAAAAAGGAAAAGGTTTTACACTTCAGCTTCACTATACCAATGTGGAGTTAGAAAAACCGGTTACTTTTGGAATTATTTATTTTGAAAAAGACGATGCCAATGTTCTTGCATCATCTACTCCAATGCTCGACTCGCTATATTTGATACTTCAGAAGAATCCAAAGATAAAGATCGAAGTGCAGGGACATGTTAACTGGCCTCAGAAAAATGAACAATTTGCCGACACTGCAGGATTGCGGAAACTTTCGGAAGACCGGGCGAAAATGATATACACCTATCTGATCAATAAAGGCATTCCTTCAGGCAGGATTACTTACAAGGGCTATGGCAATAAAAAAATGATCTATCCGAATGCCACCACCGAAGCTGAAATGAAAATGAACAGAAGAGTGGTGATCATACAAACAAATAAATAACCCGAGAAACCTCTCTTTTCTTGTTTGAAACTACAAAATGATGCCAGATCCGAAGCAAAATGCGGGTAGTTTTCACGCGCAATTGACACTGAAATTGCATTTAATAAATTTTTTATATCTTTGCAGCCGGATAACATTCCATTTTAAAAGATAAGCCCGTTAGCGAATAAGGCATTTATTATAATTGCGCATCTTAACAGCAGCGCCCTTTGGGCATAATAATAAAGCCTATACTGAGAGATCAGTTAAATAATTCAAGTAATACAAAACGAAAAATATGGCTCTGAGTAAGAGAAATACTTTCTTGTTATTTTTATTCATCATTTTGCAATACTACTCTTTTGCGCAGCAAAAGTTGGTGCAGTCTGGCGTAGCTACGTATTATTCTGATTATTTCCAGGGAAGAAAAACTGCGAGTGGTGAGACATATGATAAGGCATTGTACACAGCCGCACACCCCTCGCTTCCTTTTCAGACTTTTGTGAAGATCACCAACCTGGTGAACAATAAATTCGTTATTGTCAAAATCAATGACCGTTGTCCGTTTTATTATAGCCGTGTTATTGACCTTTCAAAAGCTGCCGCTGCCAAAATTGAAATGGTTGCTGCAGGAAGAGTGAAAATCAAACTGGAAGAGATCACCCCTTCAGACCTCAATATTATCAGCCAGAAGCCCGATGTGCCTGATACTACTTTTAAATGGACCTTTCCTGATAGTCTTTCAATGAAGGATGTGAAAACGAGTGGCAGTATTGATAAAAATAAAAATGGCAAAATACATTTCGTCAACAATCAGTATTCATTGTTGCCACCGAACAGATTTATGATAAAGCCTGAAGAAGTCGGATTTTTGATCTCAGGAAATGGCAGGTTCAAACAAATAACGCAGATCACTTCCTGCCAGATGCTTTGTTTTTAATGATCATCACGGTGCCATACATATCGGGCACTTCAATAATATTTTCAGGAATCCCGGCGGCAAATTCATTCACAGCTTTCATTGCTCCTTCCCACTTATGATTGTAATCGTGAATAATGATCACACCTCCAGGAGAAAGTCGCGGATAAAAATACTCACACCCATCTTTTATAGGATTGTAAAGATCGGCATCAATATTTACAAAAGCATACTTCTCATTTTCCAGTCCCTTTGTCGTTGCAGGAAATTGGCCTTTATGAACTGAAATATTTTCATTGCCGTTGATGTGTTTGAGAACTTTTTTTTCATTGGTATCGGCAAAATTCTTTGTGGAATAAGTGGCGGCCTCACCGGTTTCCACTTTCAGATCCTCTTTCATAAAACCGGAGAAAGTATCGAATAAATGAAACTTCCGTGAACTATCCATTTCATGAATGATCTTTGCCGTTTCCCCTTTATAAACGCCAAGCTCTGCAAAAGCTCCTCTGACATTCTCTTTTTTGATACGCTCAATCTGAAACCAGAAATTGTAGAAACGCATTTTATCTTCATACGTTTTCTCAAGCTGTATCAGTGTTTCAGATATTTTTTTCTGCTTTAAAGCATGTGCCCACTGTTCGGGATGATATGACTTTTCTTTGAGCGACATCAGCAGGTATCGGGCCATAAGAATGATCACAATTCCAAAAAGCGCTATTGCGACTATTTGAAATGCCTGGTTATATAGAGCGAGAATAATGAGCATCATTTTAAAATGACCGAAGATTATTAGTTTAGCAATCTTTTTACGTTTATCTTATTATTGCCTGGAGTTTTTCAGTATAAACCTTTATCAGCTTATTCATGATGCGTTCAATTTCTGCATCAGCCATGGTTTTTTCCTCATCAAGAATTGTGAAACTGACAGCATACGATTTTTTATCATCAGCAATTTTTTCACCTTCATAAACGTCAAAAAGGTTCACCTGTTTCAACAATCCCGGCTCTGTTTTGTAAGCCAGTTCCTCAATCTCCGAGAATTTTATTTTCTTGTCAACAAGCAGGGCAAGGTCTCTGCGCACTTCAGGAAACTTAGGCACGTCTTTGAAAAGAACTTTATTCTTTCCTGATAGCTTCACAAGATCCTCCCATTCTATCACTGCATAAAAGACAGTCTGTTTAATGCCTGCCTTTTTCAATAAAGCATTTGAGACACTCCCGAATTGTGCAATGGATTTATTTTTTGAAATGTATTCAAGACCTTCGCTAAAAATATCGTTATTGAATTCCTTTATTTTAAATGACTCCATTTTAATTCCGGCTCTGTTGAAGACATTATTTACATAAGCTTTCAGAAAGAAAAAACTCACCGGGTTTTCTTTACCTGTATTCCAGTTTTCAGGGTTTACACTACCATTAACAAAGATCGCCAATTGCTCCTTTTCGTGATAGCCCGGCAGTGCGCTTTTGATTTCACTGTTTTTATTGTACTGATAAACTTTCCCGAATTCATAGAATTTCAGGTTGAAATTTTTCCTGTTATGATTGTAGGCAATGGATTCCAAACCTCCAAACAGCAGGCTTTGGCGCATAACTGCAAGATCGCTGCTAAGAGGATTCAGCAACTTTACATCATACTCCGATTGGAAAGAAGTAAGACCTTCAACAGAAGAAGCGCCGGTAAAAGAATTGTTCATGATCTCCGAAAACCCGCAACTACTCAGGTAATCCGAGATAGTATTTTTTATTTTCTCCTTATCAGGAAACGGTGTTTTTGATGGTGAAATTTTGAAATGCTCAGGCTCTTCAACATTGTTATATCCATAAATGCGGAGAATTTCTTCAACCACATCAACCTCTCTCTTCACATCAACTTTGAATGGCGGAACAGAAAGTTCAAGGCTAGTCTCTGTTTCAGAAAGTATAACTATGCCAAGAGAAGTAAGTATTTTTTTGATAAGTTCTCTGTCTATTGCTTTCCCGATCAATTTGTCAACATTGACATAAGAAATATTGACCCTGAAAACGCCAATTGGATTAGGATAAACATCCACAATCTCTGAAGAAATTGTTCCGCCTGCAAGTTCTTTCATGAGCATAGCGGCGCGTTTCAATGCAAAAGGGATCATGTCAGGATCAACTCCTCTTTCAAATCTGAAAGAAGCATCAGTTTTTAAACCGTGATGTTTCGAAGTTTTACGAACATGAACCGGATCGAAGTATGCGCTTTCAATAAAAATGTTCTCCGTTTTATCAGTCACGCCGGATTTAGTTCCTCCGAAAACACCTGCAATACACATGCCTTCCGACTCATTACAAATCATGAGGTCGTCAGCCAAAAGCTCACGTTCGGTTTCGTCAAGTGTAATGAATTTTGCACCTCCCTGAAGTTTTTTCACAATGACTTTCTTCCCCTGAATTTTATCAGCATCGAAAGCATGCAGCGGCTGGCCCGATTCTAAAAGAACAAAGTTTGTAATATCCACAATATTGTTGATAGGTCTCAGCCCAACAGATTTCAAACGATTCTGCAACCACGCAGGTGATTCAGCAACCTTCACTCCTTTTACAGTGATCCATGCATATCTTGGACAAGCCTTAGAATCTTCAACAACAACACTGATTGGAAAATCATTATTGTCAATTTTAAATCCATCAACGGATGGCTTATTTAAGTTGTAAACTTTTTGTTTCAGACAGCTTAGAGCAGCAGCGGCATCACGTGCAACACCAATATGCGACATAGCGTCTGCACGATTTGGTGTTAGTCCGATTTCAAAAATAAAATCATTTTCGATTTTAAAATAATCGCTGGCGGGAGTTCCGATTTTTGCATCAGCATCAAGTACCATAATGCCTGCGTGAGATTCACCAAGGCCCAATTCATCTTCAGCACATATCATCCCTTCGGAAACTTCACCGCGTATTTTGGCTTTCTTTAAAACAAGCTCGCCTTTGGCAGTGTATAAAGTGGTTCCAACCGTAGCAACAACAACTTTTTGTCCGGCCTCAACATTGGGAGCGCCACAAACGATATGAAGTAAATCTTCTTTACCTACATCAACAGTTGTAACACAAAGTTTATCGGCATCAGGATGTTTTTCTTTAGTTTTTACTTCGCCAATAAGACAACCTTTAAGCCCACCTTTAACGGAACAAAACTCTTCTGTAGTTTCCACTTCAAGTCCGCAATTGGTAAGCACTTTCGACAGTTCCTCAGCTTCAACATCAATATCGAGGTATTGTTTAAGCCAGTTGTATGAGATTTTCATTTAAATAAAATTTAGGCCAAAATTACTCAGAAAAATTGAATCACTTGTAGGAGTTCAAAGTTTAATGTTCAAAGTTGGATACTTCCTGCCACTACCTCCTGCCATTAATTTGTCAGCTTATCCTGCTCCAGTTGATCTTGTCTTTATACAATTCAACGATGTGCCTGGCTATTGGAGCATTTTCGGGCAATTCAAGATTGGGGTCTTTTTCAAGAGTTTCAATTGCAACTTTTCTTGCATAATGAACCAATTTTTCATCCCTTACAAGATCTGTGATCTTTAGATCAAGAATTCCGCTTTGTTCAGTTCCTTCAATATCGCCGGGGCCGCGAATGCGCAGATCTTCTTCAGCAATTTCAAATCCATCATTTGTCCTTACCATGATATCTATTCTCTTCTTAGCATCCGTTGTTTGTTTATGACTGGTCATTAAAATGCAATAGGACTGGTCAGCACCTCTGCCCACTCTTCCGCGAAGCTGATGCAATTGAGAAAGGCCGAAACGCTCTGCATTTTCAATGATCATGACGGATGCATTTGGAACATCTACACCCACTTCAATAACAGTTGTAGCAACCATGATATCTGTTTCACCTCTGACGAATCTTTGCATTTCGTAATCTTTGTCCTTTGACTTCATTTGTCCGTGAACAATACTTACGGCATATTCGGGCAGCGGAAATTCTCTGACAATACTGTCGTAGCCATCCATCAGGAATTTCAGATCCAGTGTTTCCGATTCTTTTATCAGCGGATAAACAACGTAGATCTGTCTGCGCTCCTGAATTTGCTTTCTCATAAAACCAAAAACCCTCAGGCGATCGGAGTCATAAAAATGCAGGGTTTTTATAGCTTTTCTGCCGGGAGGCAATTCATCTATCACGGAAATATCAAGGTCACCATACAGCGTCATTGCGAGTGTTCGCGGAATAGGCGTGGCGGTCATGACAAGAACATGAGGAGGAGTTTCACTTTTCTTCCACAAACTGGCGCGTTGTGCAACTCCGAACCTGTGTTGTTCGTCTATCACAACAAAACCGAGATTTTTAAACTGCACCTTTTCTTCAAGCACTGCATGGGTTCCAATAAGAATATGAAGTTCGCCATTCATCAATTGTTCATGTAGCTTTTTTCTGTGAGCAGTTTTAGAACTTCCTGTCAACACTTGAACATTAATATTCATATTGCCCAATAGTCTTGAAATATTGTTGTAATGCTGCAAGGCAAGAATTTCAGTCGGCGCAACAATGCAGGATTGGTAACCATTATCAAGCGCTATGAGCATACACATCATGGCAACAATTGTTTTTCCGCTGCCAACATCGCCTTGTAAAAGCCTGTTCATTTGCTTATCAGAACCCACATCTGAACGTATCTCTTTAATTACTCTTTTCTGTGCATTTGTAAGGGTGAAAGGAAGATGGTTCTGGTAAAAATCATTCAGATATTCTCCAACTATAGAAAATTTATTTCCTCTTGATTTTGATATTCTGACAAGCTTTAATTTTAATAATTTTAGTTGCAGAAAAAATAATTCTTCAAACTTCAACCGTAATTGCGCTTTTTGAAGCATTTCCTGACTGGCCGGAAAATGAATATTGATAAGAGCAAGTTCTCTTGAAACAAGTCTAAGGTTTTGAATTATTTCTTCTGAAAGAGTTTCAACAATTTTCCCTTGCAGAACAGGAAGCAACGCTGCCTGAAGTTTACTGATGCCTCTGCTGTCAAGCCCTCTCGATTTTAGCTTTTCTGTGGAATTATAAAATGCCTGAAGATTAAAAACAATTTTGGCATCTTCGTCCGACGGCAGTTCAACTTCAGGATGTGCTATATTGTATTTTCCTTTGAAGAATGTGGGTTTTCCAAAGATCACATATTGTTGAAGCGGATTGAATTTATCTTTCAGCCATTTGAAACCATTAAACCAAATTAGTTCAATCGAGCCTGTTTCATCCCTGAAACGTGCAGTCATTCTAACTATCCTCTTCTCACCAACAAGCTCAATTTTATCAATAAAACCTTTGATCTGTACATACGCGAGATCACTTTTAATTTCATTTATTTTATAAAACTTGCTTTTGTCAACGTAACGAAAGGGGTAATAAACAAGAAGGTCATTAAATGTAAAAACACCAAGCTCATTCCTGAGTATTTCAGCTCTCTGTGGCCCTACTCCTTTGAGGTATTCAATTGGTGTTTCAGTAATATGGGGCATCGAAGGATTTTCTGTCAAACAAAAATAAAAAAGAAACTGAGAATTTTTTTAAAGTTTCTTTTGGTACAATTTTCAAATCGAATATCAGAATAGAAACCTTAATGAAACTGCGTATTCCAGATAATTTAATTGAGTTTTCCCTGCGCCGGTAAAATTATAAAAAGGTTTTAAATCCCCACTTAAAAGTAAGGGAAGATGTGGAAGCTTCCATTCAATGCCTCCTATAACATCAATGCCTGCTTCTACTGAATTATTATCCCTGGTATCGTTCTTGTATGTATTCCTTCCTTTAGAGCGACCTGCATGAGCCCCTAATCCAATATAAAAACCAACATTGGCAACTTCAATATTTACGTTGTGATTTTTTGAATGAATTTCATAAAGACCTGTCACATTAAAACCCTTGTATTGATATGAAATAAGAAGGTCTGCCGCACCACGGCTTTTGGGTGCAAAATATTGAATCACTGTCAACCCTTTACCGGGATCTCCGTACTTGAAACCTATACCAGTACTGTACTGCGCACTGCATTTAAGAACAAAAACTGAGAAAAGAAAAATGAATAAAATTTTAGTAATAATCGCTTTCATAGTTGAATTATTTGAGGTAATAAAAGTAAGCTTTTTTGAGCAAACAGCAAATAAATTTTTTCAATAAAACTGCATAGTACACAAGTCAGGACAACTTAATAAAGATGGCATAAAAAAACTCCCCATAAGTTTATGGGGAGTTCTCTTTTTCTTATCAAAATAAATTAATATTCCCAGAGGTCATGCTCGTATAGAAAGATATTGTTCTTTATCCTTTCCGATTCAAGCAATGCATCCATGCCCTTTGCATACTCCATAATAAATCTGTCATAAACATTCGATTCTTTATAAATATAACTGTTGAACATTCTTTTGTAGAAAACATCATCATAGGACAATCTGGCTGCATCATTGAAACGGTTGAAAACTTCCGCACCTGCAAAAACCTTTCTTGCTTGTGGAAAATAAATCCAGAATAAGGCTTTAGATCCTTTAAAAGTTACACCATCAGCTTCAAATTCATCAATAATAGGGCATATTCCAAGGATTCTGACATCCATAACTGAACGCTGTTTGTCAAAAAACCAGTCTTCTTTAAGCCTGATCTTCATTATTGAAGTAGGGTCAAATTTCTTTATAATTAAAGTATCATAAGTATCATAAGGAGGTTCAGTTCTTGTCAATGTCTGATGTATTGTATCTGACATTGTTTTCGAGAATTCCTCCCAGCTATATGGAGTTAAAAACTCATCATCACCGGCTTCAAAAGCAGTTATCGTTCCTTCCTTAATTCCATCAAGTAAAACCTGCATGAAACTCTTCCTGTCGTCAATTTCCGTAACAGGATAATAGAAAGGCTGATTGATTTTTTCTCTGAAGTCAATAACACGCCAGGTACGGTGTTTCCACATAGCATCAGCTTCACGAAGTGGTGCATATGGAATCGGTTCCCTGTTCTTGATATGAATTTTGTCATACACACCATCCAAAGGTGGAGTGTCCATAACCTGAGCCTGAAGACTCAGAGTTCCAAGTATGACTCCAAATAAAACGAGTATAGTTTTTCTGATACTTAACATATAACCTCCATTAAGATTAATTCGTTAATTTTAGATTAATAGATGCCAGTGACCTTGTTGTTCCATCAGGGCCAACAGCTTTAATATCTTCAAAGTAAACTTTAAGTCCCGATCTTGCAGCTGATATTTTAGATATCATCGCAGGTGTAAGTTTATTTCCAGAAGCCGCAAATGATAATAAGTCTCCTCCAGGAACTTGGATAGTCATCGTAAAAGATGTAATATGGAAATAGAGATCAAAATCAAAATCCTTCATCAGAGGTATAATACCTGAAGCAGCAGCAAGCACTGACTTTGAAATTATCCCGCCAGTAACATTTGCAATGTAAGCAACCGGGTC
>CAISZK010000020.1 GCA_903889915.1 uncultured Bacteroidota bacterium | reverse complement strand
TCCACTGCATCAAGAATTATCTCAATGGCATTTTTACCAAATGGAATTTCGTTGTCTCTCATTTCAGTCATACCTCCCACCACAAGGCCTGCAAGATTGCTTAATTTGCTACTGCGTTTAAGTTGCATGATCATCCTGTCAACATGGTAAAGATATTCATCAAGGTCTTCGATAAATAATATTTTTCCATTGGTATCAATATCTGATCTTGTTCCTGCAAGTGAGTAAAGAAGCGACAGGTTGCCACCAACAAGGATCCCTTTGGCTTTTCCTTCTCTGTTTACCGGATGTGGGTCAATTAAATATTCCGTTGGATTGCCAAACAGCTCTTGTTTTAGAGTAAGCAGAGAATTATTCTCGTGGCCATCAGTAGGGAAATTCAATGGCATGGTAGCATGTAGCGTCTCAATCTGAAAATTCTGATGAATATGAGAATGCAATACTGTAATATCACTATATCCAATGATCCATTTTGGATTGCTTACAAACTTAGCAAAATCAATTTGGTCAATAACCCTGACTGTTCCATAACCACCCCTTGCAATAATGATGGCTTTGATGTTTTCATCATCCAGCATGTATTGCAAATCGAAAGCACGTTGCTTATCGTTTCCCGCAAATTGATCGTGTTTTGCAAAAATATTACTTCCCAAAACCACCTTCAGTCCCCACTCACTGAACTTATCAATGGCGGGCATTAACTCCATTTGCGATACTTTTCTGGCAGTGGCAACTATTCCGATACTGTCGCCTGGTTTAAGATAGGGAGGGGAGATCATAGTGTGGTTATCAACGAAAATTTATTTAATGAAACCATGAGCAGGAAAAGACTTCTATTTTTTGTCCAGAATTTTGCACTTGTCAAAAGACAGGTAATTGCCGCCAACTTCTGTCATGCTGCCCTCTATTGTGACAACATTAAAATAAGTATAGACAACTTCACTGGCTGCATCATTGTTGTCAAACTTTTTCAAGCCATCAGCATCTTTCGGGTTGGCAAGAGTGAACTTGAAAGAATAACCGTACTTGACAGGAAAAAGATCTTTACCGTTTAATTTATACTTTGTGGTTTTTGACGTGTGTCCTTCTGTCAGGGAATCATTTTTCGGGTCAAAGGCAACACAATCTATCTCCTTCGAGCCATTGTCACCGCTTTGAATAAACTGTACCAAAAGGTTTGATATCTTAAATGTTTTTCCAACATTTTTTTCGTCCATCGCCTTTTGAAAATCATTGTTGTATTTTTTATAAAGATCCCAACTCGCAATGGCCACAGTGCCTTTCACTGTTGAATCTTTACCGGCAAGTGTATCTTTGCCTGACTTGTTTTTTGATCCCGATCCGCAGGATGATAAAATAAACACTCCTGCAATTGTCAATAAAAAGAGTACTTTTTTCATAGTATTTTTTTAAATGAAACTTACAAAATAACTTCTCCATATTATTGCATCGAAGTACGAATTCTTTACGAATATACGAATTACGAAAGCGTTGATTGATTCGTACTTCGTATTTTCGTATTTTTGTTCGTAGTTCGATGAAATAATGTCTTTGCTGAATTTAATTTAAACTTTTTACTAAGTTAGAGTTATTACTAATTTTCCTATTAAATCTAATCTAAAACCGGAAAATGATCCAAGAAGATTTAATACTTTTTGTCCAGTTTCCGGTCAATAACATAAAGAGCCATTTGCCGTGCGGCCTGTGAAGAATAACCAAATTTAGCCTTCAGATTTTTTACCATTCTGCTGATGGTATTTTTAATCTGGTTGTCATACATATTAAATCCAGCGCTGTTGAAATCTATCAAGGCTCTTCTGAAATTGTCATTCTGTGAATAGGCATTCAATGCACTCTCCTTCAGGTTGCGGATATATTTGTCAAACAATGAGCAGTACAATTTTGTTTCGGTTATTTCTTTTCTCAGTAGTTTGATCTCATACGACAAAGTGTAAGTAATGTATTCGTTGTGGATGTCCTTACGGAATGTCTTTCTGTCCTGTGCAGTGCTGAGAGTGCCAAGGAAAAGCGCTTCAAAATTTTTAAAATATTCTTCCGAAACCTCGATAATATCATTGGTATAAACTGACTTTTCAGAAGCTCCCGGTTCAAAGTTAATTGCAAAG
>CAISZK010000019.1 GCA_903889915.1 uncultured Bacteroidota bacterium | reverse complement strand
GAGGAAGAGTTGGACAAAAAACTATCGAAATGGGAAGAGTGATCTGGACTGAACAAGCAGCGAATGATCTGGATAATATTGCTGAATTTATTGCAAAAGATTCCGCTAAATAAACCCGCTTGCAGGTAAAACGCATAAGGGAAAGAGCAAACATCTTAAAGCAATATCCTGAATCAGGAAGGATAGTCCCGGAACTTGTGCGTAATGATATAAAAGAATTGATTGTTGGTAACTACCGTATTATTTATAAAATTAAGGAAGCAGGTAATGTTGATATTTTAACAATATTTCATTCTGCCAGATTATTGATAAACGTTTAGTGCAGTGATAAAGTATTTGATCTTTTCAAAAAACAAAAACTGGTTATAGCGCTTATGTACCCGATTTGCCCGGCAGCATTGCAACAGGAAAGACAAAAGCTATTGTAGAAAAAAATATTTATGAAGCCATCCAATTTCATTTGGAAGGCATGAAAGAAGAAAAAACAAAATTTCCATTTAACACAACTGATGCGGAAACTTTTGTTTTTGCAGTTTGAAATTGTTATTACATTGCAACGCCCAAAAGGATTAATATCCTTTTAGTTTTAACCAGGGATTGTTACTTTAATTTGCACTACGCAGTGTTTCTAGTTGCAATAAAAACGGAAAAATGAATTGTAGTAAAGAAGTTTGTGAAGGAATAAAAATCTTATGCTTAACTTTCCGATTTCCCATGCAACAGCATATTTACTGCATCACTGAGTGAGCCTGCCGGGGTGATCATGCCGGTGTTTACAAAGAAAATCTCATCTGCATTTTCGATTGTGTTCAAACGATGGGCAATGATAACAAGTGTGATTGATTTTGGAAGTTTCTTCAGAATGTCTTCCAGCAATTTTTCAGTCAGAGTGTCAATGTTTGCGGTGGCTTCATCAAGTATGAGTAATTCCGGTCTGCGAAGTACAGCGCGCATAAAGGCCAGCAATTGTTTTTGTCCCAAACTTATGCTCTCGCCTGTCGTCTGTATTTTCGTGTCAAGACCCTCGTCAAATCGGACAAGCAGGCTTTCAAGGCCGGCCTCTGCTATGAGTTCAGACAATTGTTGATTGTCATAGTTTTTATATTCGCTGTTTCCATAAAGAATATTATCGCGCACCGTTCCCGTAAACAGGAATGGTTCCTGCAGAATAAAGCCTATTTTCCTGCTTCTTTCTTCCGGCTGATATGAACGGATGTCTTTCCCGTCAAGCAATATCGAACCCTTTGTTGCATCATAAAGCCGTGCAATAAGTGATGCAGCGGTTGTTTTGCCTCCGCCGGTAGGTCCAACAAAAGCGTATGTTTTTCCTCTTTCAAGATCAAAGTTTACCTTACGCAACACTTCTTTTCCATTGGGATACCTGAAGGAAACATTGCGGAATGAAAGATAGGATGTGCTTGTTTCGCAATTTTTATCCTCAACGACTGTAAGGTTTGTTTCTAGTGAAAGGATCTTTGAAATACGATCCCACCCTGCCATTGCTACCTGGAAGTTGGCCCACAAAGCAGCCAACTGCCGCAATGGATTGTAGAAATTATTTACGTAAGCAATAAAACTTATCAGCAATCCAATGCTGAAATGTCCGGTGATGATTAAATAGATCCCCAATGAAAGCACAATGAGCTGACCCATGTTTGCAGCCAGTGTGTAAACTGGGGTAAGGATATTGTTGGCCACACCTGCCTGCACGGATTTGGTATAATTGTTCTTGTTGGCCTCCTCAAAACGCTTTCGGAAATAGTCACGGCGGTCGAAAGCAATGATCACTTTAAAATTTGCAAGGCTTTCCTGTATTTCGGCGCTCAACATGCCGGTACTTTTCATACTCTCTGCATTGCGGCGCTTCACCCAGGGTGTAACTGTTTTGGTGAATATCCACACCAGGATAGCAGGTGACAATGCTGCCAGCCCCAGCGGAAGGTTAATACTTAACAGGAAAACTCCGGCGCCAATCATGGTGATGATACTGCCAAGAAACTGCATCAATGATTGCGAGAAGAACTGATTCACTTTATCCGTATCGTTGTTGATACGTGAAATAAGATCACCTACTTTGTTCTGGTTGAAAAAATCAACCGGCAGTTCCTGTATCTTGTTGAATAATGAATTCCGCAGACTGTATAACATGCGTTGCCCTATGCCGCCCATCAAGCGCATTTGAGCATAGTTCACAAAAAATGCAATGATGTAAAGTGAAAGAATTATTCCAGAAAACACCAGCACACCATGGTATTGTTTGGTTTGAACATAAGTGTCTATCGTGTGACCCACTAAATAGGGACCCAGTAAACTCAATGTAGCATTGATGAGAATGGCTCCAAAAGCAATAATAAAATTATGGCGTTCCTTGCCGATAAGACCCAAAAGTTTTTTGATAGAAACAAAAGCAGAAACTTTTTTCTCCGCTTTATCCGCTGCCTGATTTAAATTATAATTCATAGTGGCGGGTGCTTCGTTGTGAATTATTGATCTGGGCGTATTCCGGCGAACTTGATTTCAGCTCGTCATGGGTTCCTGAAGCAATTATTTCCCCTTCCATCAGGAGAATGATCTGCTCAAAATTCTTCACAGAAGAGATCTTTTGGGTGACTGAAATAAGCGTTAAACCCGGATAGTTTGCTGCAAGATTGCAAAGGATTTTGTTCTCGGTTTTATTGTCAACACGGGCTGTGAAATCATCCAGAAGAAGTATCTTTGGGTTTATTGCCAGCGCCCTCGCCAGCATGATCCTTTGCTTCTGCCCTCCCGACAGACTTGTTCCCCTTTCGGAAACAATGGTGTCCAGTTTTTGCGGCAGCGTTTCAATAAAGTCAGTAAGTTCAGCGGTGGCTATGGCTTTTCGCAGTGATTCATCGGTGACCTTGTCATTGAATGCTATATTTTCCCTGAGGCTCATATTGAAGATCACGCTTTCCTGGAACACAAATCCAATCTCGCGGTGAAACAATTCACGGGTGTATTTCTCCAGCCTGATGCCGTCAAACTCTATTGAACCCGAATCAGCAGTAATAAGATTGGTCAGCAAATAAAGCAACTGACTTTTGCCTGCGGCAGTAGGGCCAATGATGGCTGTGCGGCTACCTGCCTTAACAGAAAATGAAATGTTTTTCAGTACTGGTTTTTCTCCATAGAATAAAGAAACATTATCCAGGACAATATCTCCCTTTATGCTGCTGCTGATAGTTCCGTTGTCAACGGGTTCGGGGGATTCGAGCACGTCATATATTCTTTGATAGGAAGCAGTAGCCTGTGCAATGATGTTGCTCATGAATCCAATCATCAGAATGGGAAAAATCAGCAGCATCAGGTAACTGTTGAAAGCTGCAAAATCACCAAGCGACATAGTACCCATCACCACAAAATGTCCGCCCAGCGCAAGGATAGTCACCACAGCAAGGTTGGAAACAAACATGATGACAGGAATAAGTGTGGCAAACAGGCGCAGGATGGATAAACCCAGATTGCGCGATTCTATATTGGTTTGCATGAATTTCATGCTTTCGGGTTGCTGAGAGTTGAGAACCCTTATCAATGCAGAGCCTATGATGCTTTCATTAATGATCTTGTTGAGTGAATCAATAATTTCGCGGGCGCGCTTGAATAAAACCCTCACTTTGCGCAGAACAACTGAAAAGGAAATGGCAATAATTGGAACTACTGCAATCACAGCCAACGCCAGTTTCCAGTTGATCGTGATCAGAAGAATGCATGTTCCAATGATGACAAAAATTGAAGAAATAATAATAACGAAGGCTTGCGCAACAAAGTTCTTGATGGAGTCAATATCTGATGTGAGATTGGTTAACAGTTTTGAAGGATTCGACTTCAGTATGTAGGAATAACTCTGCCTCGATATCTTTGCTGAAAGCCTGCTGCGAAAGTCCTTTGCCACACGCTCTGAAGCATACGTCTGAATGATATTTTGCAGATAAGTGAATATGAAAATTGCCGCTGCAGCAATCAAAAACTCTATGATCACCGTTTCCAGCACGAAATGTTTTGAAGAAAAAGCGTCTATGCTGCGGCCAATAATTTTTGGTATCAGCATAAAGACACTACTGCTCAGCAAGGACATAAAGATAAGCAATGCCACCATGCGCGAATAGGGCCTGAGCACACTAAAAATATTGGGCTTGGCTTGCTTGTCTTTTAGAGTGGGTTTATTTGATTTATGCATGGCAGCGCCATTGTTATTCGGCATTGGGTGAGCGGTAGTAAAAAGCGTAAAGGCAAAAGTGAGTTAATTATTTAAAATAGTGTGCAAAGGTAGCAATATGGCAGTAAACTACAAAGGAAAACAGACTACAAAAGTTTTTAAAACTTTTGTAGTCTTGCTGCCACTGCCACTGCTACTGCCGCTATCCCCCAACTCTTTTTATTCTTCTTTCTTCTCTCCTGTGCAGCATTTTTCTTTCCATTCTGCTCTCATTTTTTCTCTTTCTTCGGCGCTCATGTGCATCCATTTTTCTCTTTCCTCACGGCTCATGCGCATCCATCTGTGATGCATATCATGTCCATGATGACACCTGCAATGTCCATGCATTCCTTTAAATCCGCCGAATAAAATTCTCGCCAATATCAGTATTCCCAGCGCTTGCCAGAAAGTAATTGTGCTCACACCAAGCACCGATGGTAGTATGCAGTTCCATAAATGCATAACCACAAAGCCGAAAACTGTAACTCCGGCAACAATTGCAATGGGGATGAATATGGCTCTTTTGATCCAAAAAGCCGTCCCTCTTTTTTCTCCACAACACATCATGATTTCTAATTTTTAAAAGTTAATATTATACAATTCTTCAAGCTTTTCACGCAATTGTGCCACTGCGTAACGCTTTCTTGATATGATCGTTTTAATGTTTTCACCGGTTTTGTCAGCTATCTGTTGAAGCGTCAAATCTTCCAGTTCGTTCCACACAAACACCTCCCGCTGTTTCTCAGGCAGCTCATCAAGCGCTTTAAACAGCGATTCTCTGAAATACTTCTTGTCGAATTCCGTGAAAGTATCCTTGCTTTCATCCAGTAATTCTACAGGAAAAATCAGTCCTCCCTCTTCATCTTCATAAACCATGTCATCAAGCGATAGTGTTGTCTGTTTGCGTTTTTTATCCACTATCCTGTTTCTGCTCACGCGGTAAAGCCATGCGCTTAACTGTTCGATAGGTTCAACGTCAATCACTGAACTCAACTGATACCACACATCCTGCAGAATGTCCTCGGCATCTTCGTCGTTTTTAACGCGGCTGCGGATAAAACCAAACAAACGTTTGCCATATTCTTTCACGGCCTGTTTGATACTTTGCTGTCGCTGCGCCATCGGTAATGCAATTAAATCTTCCATACATACAGGAAGACGAATGAGTTTTAAAATTACTTTAAAAGTAGTGATTTTTTTTTGAAAAGAAATTTTAAAAGGTGCCGGTTCTCTTTGTTGTTATTAATTTTCTTCATCATTACGATAATCTCAGCACGGATACTAAAGAATATCAGGAAAAGAAACCAATTTAATAAGAAAAGTGGTTTACTGTTTCTTAGCGGTTCCCAAATAAAAAAAACGGGAAACATTAATAAGCTTCCCGTTTTCCTGATATTTTTCAGAAGTAATTTATTTCTTTTTCTTTTTCTCTTTTTCTTTCTTTTTAACCTTCTTTTCAATTACCTCCTCGGCTTCAATTTCAACAAGAACCTGTTTGTTTGCAACTTTTGCACCGGCCACAACATTCAGTTTCGAAATAACTCCGTTTGAAGGCGCCAACAGAAGATTATGCATTTTCATTGCCTCGAGCACTAAAAGCTGATCACCTTTTTTTACTCTTTGTCCGACTTTAACAAACACTTTTATAATTTTCCCGGGAATAAAAGAAATAATCAGGTTAGGGTCTTTTATTACATAAGGCTTCCGTGTCAACCATTTTTTGGTCAACAAAGTTTTATAAGTATCTCCTTCAAGCAGAAATTTCTGAAATTCCTGCTTCTCTTCTTTTGGTTCTTTTTCGCTGTCCATAGATAGAAAATAGTTCAAGGTTTAATGCTGCTCGCTTTTCTTGGTTCTTGGTTCTTGGAATTTGGATCTTAGATTTTGGATCTTAAAACGGAGGAATTCCATGCTTCTTCATTGGCCTGGATTCATCCTTATGCGAAGAAACTTCGATGGCATGTATCAGGAACCTCCTGGTTTCATTAGGATCAATAACGGCGTCAATATATCCAAAAGCTGCGGCAACATAAGGATTGGCAAATTTCTTTTTGTATTCTTTTACTTTTTGTTTACGCATTTCATCAGGATTTTCAGCTGCCAGAATTTCAGCACGGAAAATAATGTTGGCAGCGCCTTCAGGTCCCATCACTGCAATTTCTGCTGTTGGCCATGCAAACACAAAGTCGGCTCTGAGATGGCGTGAACACATGGCAATATAACCTCCGCCATAAGCTTTACGCAAAATGACCGTCATCTTTGGCACCGTTGCTTCTGAATAAGCGTAAAGAATTTTAGCTCCGTGTCTGATAACACCTGCATGTTCCTGGTCAACGCCCGGAAGATATCCCGGCAGGTCAACAAAGGTTACAAGAGGAATATTAAATGCATCGCAGAAACGAATAAAACGCGCACCTTTATCTGAAGAATCCACATCAAGAACTCCTGCAAGAACCAGAGGCTGGTTGGCAACAAATCCTACTGTCTGTCCATTCAGACGGGCGAATCCTATAACAATATTTCGTGCAAACAACTCCTGCACTTCGAAGAAATCCGAATCATCAACTATAGACCTTATCACATTTCTCACATCATAAGGCTGCGTCGGATCTGTCGGGAAAATATCTTCAATTTTAAACAGTTTTGTATTGGGGGTCTTTTTAGGAAAGGACTCTGCTTTCTTTGTGTTGTTCCAGGGAATATAGGTAACAAGTTTTTTGATCTGGTCAAAACATTCATCTTCACTTTCAGCAAAGAAATGAGCATTACCCGTTACTTCAGCCTGAACCCTTGCACCACCCAATTCTTCCATAGTAATTTCTTCACCAAGAACAGTCTTGATAACTTCCGGACCGGTGATGAACATCTTGGATATTTTGTCAACGACAAATACAAAGTCAGTCAATGCCGGTGAATATACAGCGCCTCCGGCACAAGGTCCAAGAATAACCGAGATTTGTGGAATAACTCCGGAAGCCAAAGTATTGCGGTAAAAGATATCCCCATAACCTGCCAGTGAGTTCACACCTTCCTGGATACGGGCACCACCTGAATCATTAATTCCGATTAATGGAATTTTAAGTTTCATGGCGTGATCCATAATTTTGGTGATTTTCCTTGCATGCATGAAGCCCAGAGAGCCGCCGGCAACAGTAAAATCCTGTGCAAATATACATACCGGGTATCCGGTAATGGTCCCTGTCCCTGTAACAACACCGTCACCGGGAAGGATCTTTTTATCCATGTCAAAATCCTTTGCAGAATGTTCGACAAACAGGTCATATTCAAAAAAGGAATTAGGGTCAAGTAGAGCTACTATTCTTTCCCTTGCTGTCATTTTGCCCATTGCAGCCTGCTTTTCATTGGCCTGAACACCGCCTCCCTGCAAAGCTTCGTGCATTCTCTTTTTCAAATCCAGAGTCTTTTGTTTAAGTGACATAAGCTACGTGTTTGTTTTATTAGTAATTAAGTTCTTCAACAGTCCTGCATTGTCTGTATCCGAAGCGTCAAAGTAAAATATTTTTTTTTAGATGGGTTTTTTTATTGCCTTTTGATTATTAACAGCAGAATTTTCACCCTTTAAAAAAGATTGAATAATGTGGCTTAGATATGGATTATTTAAGGCATAAATTGCTTTTTGATACTCAAAATGTCAATGTTAAAAAACGTTAAACACTGAAGGGCTGATAGCCATCAATTCTGTCTATCTATTGAAATTTCCCAAAATCGCCAGCCATCATCATGGGATTAAAGAACAACTTTTCAAATGAATTATTATGCAGGTTTCAAATCAGGAAACCCAAGCCAGTTCTTGGTTCTTGGAATTTGGATCTTGGAACTTTAAACTTTGAACTTACTTAGGGTATTTCCCAAAAACCTTTTTGAAGAAACCATGCAAACTATGAGGAAACGTGGAAGGCTCGAGATACATCAGGATACATTCGCCGTCAATAATATTCTTATCAAACTGCCTTTCTGCATCAATAGTGGCGCTGTCAACTGATCCCGGTTGATACCATAAATATTCAATGTTTTCCATGCTGCGTAACTGCTTTGTAATTTTATCAGTTATTTCAGGTTGGGTGACAAAAACCACTCCCTTTACCTCTTTTGGCAAACTCTGAACGTCGGGATAACATTTGACGCCTTCAATTTCTTCGAGACCCGGATTTACAGGATAGACATTGAAATTATTTTTAAGCAGTTTTTTAAATACAATGTATCCGAATTTCTTTTTATTTTTTGAAGTGCCAATAACAGCAATATTTTTATTATTCATAAAATTTTCAATAGTTTTTAATGCCACCATAATTTTATTTTTTTTACAAAGTAAAGAATAATTTTAAAATTTTTTAGTCACTTTCTGATTTTTAAGATTGATCCCGGCTTGCCGGAGAGCAGGAATAATTGTATTTTTGTATAAAATAAAAATTCCAAAATTCAATAAGAGTCTATGCAAAGCATTTATTCAAAAGCTGAAGAACTTAAAACTCAGCAGCAAAAAGCAGCTATTTGTGTAGTTGTGGAAACAAAAGGATCAACCCCACGCAAGCAGGGAGCAAAAATGATTGTCTTTGCTGATGGCTCCATTTATGGCAGCATTGGCGGAGGCAGTGTTGAAAAGGAGGTTGCATTGAGGGCAGTTGAGCAGATAAGGTCTGGGATTTCCTCAAAATGTTCGTTCACTCTTGAAGAAGATCTTGGAATGCATTGCGGAGGTTATATGGAAGTGTATATTGAACCAATTATTCAGACGCAAAAGCTCTATATTTTTGGTGCCGGACATGTTGGCAGAGCCCTTGCTAAATTTGCTATTGACCTTGATTTTGACATCACTTTTATTGATCCGCGTGAAAATATTTTTGCAGATAATGCATTTGTTCAATTCACCTGTGTGAACAAGGAATATTTTGAAGCCATTGAAGAGATCACTTTTAATGAAAATTCTTATTTTGTCATTGTCACTCCAAAGCATACAAACGACGAAGCCATTCTTGAAAAGATTGCCAAAAAACCGTCTGCATATATTGGAATGATAGGAAGCACAAGAAAAGTGGATTTAATTAAAAATCGTTTTCTTGAAGAAAAATTACTGAATAAAGAAGAACTTGATAAAATTGATATGCCCATTGGAATTCCTTTTGCTGTTGAAACACCTCAGGAAATAGCTGTCAGCATAGTGGCAAAACTTATTGATGTCAGGAATAAATTAAATAAAAAAGAAAAATAATAAAGTCATTGAATGATCCCTTAGAAGCTCAGGTTAGTTACGAACACCAGAATTTATCTAATCTTCGCAATTTTCGTAATTCGTATATTCGTAACAGATTCGTAATTCGATGAAATAATGTTGTATTCGTACTTCGATGAAATAATGCTGAAAATATAAATAACCCTAATGAAGAGTACCCTCAAATTTGTTCTTGATTTTAAAATTATTGAAATAGATTTTTCAAAGCAAAAGGAACTAAAAACAACCACAACCGTTCTGAATTATCTTCGGTCTTTCCCTCATCATAAAGGCGTGAAAGAAGGATGCGCAGAAGGCGATTGTGGTGCATGTACCGTTGTCATTGCAGAAGTGAATGATGAGAATAAACTTGTTTATAAAGCTGTGGATTCATGCCTGGTTTTTCTTCCAATGATCCATGGCAAACAACTGATCACTATTGAAAATCTTGCTGTAATTGAAAACAAACAAACCAAACTTCATCCTGTTCAGCAGGCAATGCTCGAAACTAACGGGAGCCAGTGCGGTTATTGTACACCGGGAATTGTAATGTCACTTTTTGGTCTGTATAAAAACCATAACAATCCTTCCCGCGAAGCAGTGGAAGAAGCATTGACCGGCAATTTATGCCGGTGCACCGGCTATCAACCCATCATTGAGGCAGCTCAGAAAGCCTGTATTCACAATGGAAATGACCATTTTTCTGAAAGAGAAAATGAAGTGATTTCATTATTGAAAAGGATAAATGAGAATGAAGAGACTTTAATTCTAAAAAGCAAGAAACAAAAATATTTTAAGCCATTTACCCTTGCTGAGGCGTTAAAAATAAGGGAAGAGAATCCTGAGGCAATTATTATCAACGGTTCTACAGACATAGCGTTGAGGCAAACCAAAAAGAATGAAATTCTTTACGAAATAATTGACCTTTCAGGCATAGATGAATTGAAAAAAGTAAGTGAAGATGATAACAACTATTGTTTTGGCTCTGGTCTTACTCTTGAACAATTAAGACAATATAGTAATGATAAATTGCCCGCCCTTTTTAAAATTCTGAATGTTTTTGGTTCTCTTCAGATCAGGAATATTGCTACAATTGGCGGCAATGTCGGTTCCGCATCTCCTATTGGTGACACACTGCCGGTTCTCTTTGCGCATAATGCAATGATAAAAGTCATGTCTCAGTTATCGGAAAGAACAATGAGTATTGATGATTTTATTAAAGGCTACCGGCAAACTGATATTAGAAATAATGAACTGATCACAGGGATCATTGTTCCAAAAAACAACAATAGCTACCTGATCGAATCATACAAAGTTTCCAAAAGAAAACACCTCGATATCTCAACAGTTATCGGTGCTTTCAAACTTCATCTTAACAATGAAACCGTATCTGAGATTGTGATCGCTTATGGCGGAATGGCTGCAACGACTAAGCGTGCAGTAAAAACTGAGAATTTTTTGACAGCAAAAAAATGGTCACGCGAAAATGTTGAACAAGCAATGGATATTTTATCCGGGGAATTCACACCTCTCTCCGATGCCAGGTCTGAAGCGGAATTCCGGACAGCGGCTGCCAGAAATATTTTATTAAAGTTCTATCTGGATACAGTACAAAAATCTTAAACAGGAGCAATGAAGATGTCAGAAAAAACATATCACGAAAGTGCAATAAAACATATTACCGGCGAGTCAGTTTACATTGACGATATGCCCGTAAATGATCAGCTTCTTCTGGGCAAAGTTTTTTTCAGCCGTTATGCGCATGCTAAAATTAAAAAACTCAACATCAAAAAAGCCCTGAAAGTAAAAGGCGTTCATGCTATCCTGACAGCAAATGATATTCCCGGAGAAAATCAAATGGGTCCTATTGTGCATGATGAAAAGTGCCTTGCTGAAAAAGAAGTAACTTTTATAGGGCAGGCTATTGCGCTCATTGCTGCTGAAAATGCCGATGCTTTAATTGAAGCCGAAAAGCTGATCACAATAGAATACGAAGTTCTTGAAGCGGTTCTTGATATTGAAACTGCCATTGAACGCAATGATCTTTTAGCCCCTCCACGAAAAATTGAAAGAGGAAATCCTGACGAAGCCCTCTTAACTTCACCTCATGTCATCACCGGAGAATTAAAAACAGGCGGGCAGGAACATTGGTATCTTGAAACACAAACAGCCCTTGCAATACCGGGCGAAGGAAAAGAAATGATGATCCATGCATCAAGCCAGAATCCTTCGGAAACGCAGTCAATAGTTGCAGAGGTTCTGGGGTTGAAGAATCACGATGTGGAAGTGGAAGTGAAGAGAATGGGCGGCGGTTTTGGCGGCAAAGAAACACAGGGAAACCATGTAGCTGCCTGGGCGGCGTTGCTTGCAAATGCTACAAGGCGCCCTGTAAAGATTCATCTCTTCCGTGATGATGATCAGATCATGACCGGCAAACGCCACCGTTATCTTTCAAAGTATGAGATAGGGTTTAATGAACAGGGGAAAATTCTGGCGTATAAAGTTGAGTTCAATGCCGACGGCGGTTCTTCAACTGACTTGTCCATGTCAATTCTTGAAAGGGCAATGCTGCATGCCGACAATGCTTATTCCCTTCCAAATGTGCAGATCATTGGAAAGGCATGGAAGACCAACCTGCCTTCAAATACTGCTTTCCGTGGTTTTGGCGGACCGCAGGGAATGGCAGTCATTGAAAATGCAATTGATAAAATTGCCCGTTTTCTGAAGAAAGACCCGGCTGAGATCAGGCATCTCAATTTTTATGATCAGGAACCTGATGTCTTCACGCCTTATGGGCAAAGAATAGAGAACAATCATCTGTTTAAGATGTACGACAAACTACTTGTTTCTTCTGAATATTTCAAACGCAAAGAAGAAATAATAATTTTTAATAAAGCGAATGAATTTGTAAAAAGAGGCATTGCGCTCACTCCCGTAAAATTTGGCATTTCCTTCACCAATTCTTTTCTCAACCAAGCCGGCGCTTTGGTGAATATTTATACCGACGGAACTGTGCTCGTAAATCATGGCGGGACTGAAATGGGGCAGGGTTTGCACACCAAAATGTTGCAGATAGCATCTTCCGAACTTGGCATTACTCCCGACAGGGTGAAGGTGAATGCCACCAACACATCCAAGGTCCCGAACACATCACCCACCGCTGCTTCATCAGGAAGCGACATCAACGGAATGGCTGTGAAGAATGCCATTGATATTATTAAATCAAGGCTTATGGATGTGGTGATCCCTGAACTTGAAAAACTCAATAATGGCAAAACTACAATCAAAGAAAATGTGGTTTTTGAAAACAATTTCATTTACGACAAAGAAAATTCCGACAATAAAATTTCCTTTGACGACATCATCAAGTTTGCCCATTTCAAACAGGTAAGCCTTAGTTCAACGGGCTTCTACCGTACACCTGATATTTATTTTGACAGGCAAACCGGGCAGGGCAAACCATTCTATTATTTTTCTTATGGCATGTCGGTTTCAGAGGTTGAAATTGATACCCTCACAGGGCAGCATAAATTATTAAGAACAGATATTATACAGGACGTGGGCGATTCAATTAACGAAGGCATTGACCGCGGGCAGATTGAAGGCGGTTTTGTGCAGGGTCTTGGCTGGGTCACAACCGAAGAGCTTAAGTGGGATAAAAAAGGCAACCTGCTCACCCATTCGCCCGACACTTACAAGATCCCGACGGTAAATGATATTCCAAAAATATTCAATGTCGAACTTCTGAAAGATGTTCCCAATCCCGGCACCATCCGCCGGAGTAAAGCCGTTGGTGAGCCTCCTCTCATGCTTGCACTATCCGTTTGGCTTGCTATAAAAGATGCCATTTCCGCAGTGGCTGATCATTGCCTTGAACCCGAATTCTCTCTACCTGCTACTTATGAGTTGATATTGCTATCATCAGCGAAACTCAAAGAAGGAATGAAGAAGATAGCCTGTGCTGATGATTTGGAAAAAGCCTGAATTCAAAAATTCAATGACCACCAATGACGCACAGCAATGACTATTGACTACTAATGACCAATATTAATTTTCAAATTTATTTTTACCTGATTTCGCTCGTCTATATTGGTGCTCCTTTCCCAACAATTAACATTAGATAATTTCCCTTCAAAAAAAATGTTCCACCCCTCAAAAAGTGGAACATTTTTTTATGTTTCTTTTCCTTTAATAATGATATTTGCAGGAAACAACAAGAATGGCATCAACAGTAACCTTATAAACAAGGCGGTGTTCTTCAGTAATGCGTCTGCTCCAGTATCCGCTTAGTTCATATTTGAGAGGTTCAGGTTTTCCAATTCCTTTATGCGGGTTTTCCTGAATGTTTTCAATAAGTTGCTCTATCCTTTTATAAATTTTCTTATTGGTGCTTTCCCACTGTTCAAGTTGATTGTTGGCAAGTGGAGAAAATTTTATCTCCTTCATTTTTTACGGGCTTTTTTAAAATTCACAGATATTAACTCTCCGTTTTCAGCCTGTTTTATTGATTCCAAAAGCATTTTCTTATTGGCTTCACTTTTAAGAAGGTATTCAGTTTCATCCATCTCTTCCTCTACTGTTATGGATATTTTTTTTCCTTTATATAATTTTTTCAAAGCAGCCAGAATATCAACTGTTAATTCATTTGCTGCCAAATGATATGTAGTAGTCATAACTTTTTTTTGCAAAGATAAAAAAAAATCTCCTGATATCTATCGGAACAAAAATCTCAGCTTTCAGTAGTTTTTAACATGAGTATTTTAAAATTCCGGTATTCAATCAACAATAATAAATCTCTTCAAAAAAATGTTTACCCCGTTGGATATTATTTG
>CAISZK010000018.1 GCA_903889915.1 uncultured Bacteroidota bacterium | reverse complement strand
TGAAAACCAGGGCGCCGGTGACCAGGGTATGATGTTCGGATATGCATCTAATGAAATGGCGAATTACATGCCGCTTCCAATAGAACTTGCCCACATCTTATTGCAGGAACTGGCTGCCATCAGAAAAGAAGGCAAACTGATGAAATATGTTCGTCCTGATTCAAAATCACAGGTAACTGTGGAATACAATGACGAAGGAAAACCTGTCAGGATTGATACTATCGTTATTTCTACACAACATGATGATTTCATCAAGCCAAAAGATTCCTCAGCAAAGGCTATACATGCTGCAGATAAAGCAATGCAGGATAAAATAAAAGAAGATGTTCTTAAAATTTTATTTCCAAGAGTCATTAAAACACTTCCTGCAAAATTTCAAAAGTTGTTCGACAACAAAATCACACTTCATGTGAATCCAACCGGAAAATTCGTTATCGGAGGTCCTCATGGTGACACCGGATTAACCGGAAGAAAAATCATCGTTGACACTTATGGCGGCAAAGGAGCACATGGTGGTGGCGCTTTCTCAGGCAAAGATTCTTCAAAGGTGGACCGTTCGGCTGCTTATGCCACACGTCATATTGCAAAGAACCTTGTTGCAGCAGGAGTAGCTGACGAAGTCCTTGTTCAGGTTGCTTATGCTATTGGTGTTGCCAAACCTGTTGGCTTATATGTAAACACATTTGGCACCTGCAAAGTGAAAGACAAAAAAGGAAAGATTTTAACCGATGGTGAAATATCTTCAAAGATTGATAAAATATTTGACATGAGACCAGGTGCCATTGTAAAGAGATTTGGTCTGAAAAATCCTATTTTTTCTGCTACTGCTTCATACGGACATTTCGGAAGAGATGTATTTAAAAGGAAAATCAGTGTATGCGACAACGGAAAAATGGTTGTAAAAGAGATCGAGTTTTTTGGTTGGGAAAAACTGGATTATGTAAATAAGGTCAAGAAAGAATTTGGCATAAAGTAATAAAGCCATTAGTCATTGGTCAATGGTCAATGGTCAATGCTGATTTGACAGGCAGTGTAATAAAAAAGCCCCTTAAAAAGGGGCTTTTTTATTAGTGTTTAACGATCATTTTCTTTGTAAGAACTAACCGGTCATTTTCATAAAAACTATAAAAATAGATCCCATCCTCAATGTCGCCGGTATTTATTACCAAAGTTCCTGATAAATTATCAATGTTTTCCTGTTTTACTTTTGAACCCAGTATATCATTTAAAACAAACTTCGCTGAAGTTGTACCCTGCACGAAAGTGTAGTCAAATGAAGTATAGTTTGATGCCGGATTCGGATACGGATTTGAAACTTTTGTTTTCGGAATATTGCTTTCTGCAATTGCTGCAGGAGTGCCATCAAAGTGCGCGATGACGAAAGCTGTATCGCTTTTATTGGCAGTGTTGAAGAACACAAAGGTAACAATACTCTCTCCCAAATGACCTTTTGGTGAATATTCACCAATGAAAGTAGTGTCGTATGCTGCTGCTAAAATAGATGCTGTATTGGTAGAAGTAAAGACAGTGCTTAAGTAACACTGACCGGCAAAACACATCTTAACGATTGTTCCCGGAATCAGACTGGTCTCTATTTTCTTTGATTTTACGTTAAGTGTAGCTGCAGATACGTTCTTGACTTTTAGTGTAAATTGAATAATATTTCCATTGGCAGTATCACCCCATAAATAAATATCTGTACCGCTAACATTATTGCCTACTGCATCGAATAATTGCAAATCCTGTGATTTTACTGAAGAGGCAAAAAAACCAGCAACAAGAATTATTAAAACGTAAGAGAGTTTTTTCATAGTTATTTGTATTAGAATTTGAAAGTACAAAATTAGATAAATTTTGAAAGCAATGTGTGAAAAAATTGTAACAAACGTTAAACAAATGATTAAGGACACCAAAATGATATAGGGTCATTGCACAGTATCATTAAATCTTTGCAAGATTTCGGGATGTCAGAATTGACTTCAAAAAGGAACGCAAAAAAACTTCCTGAAACGGATTTGTTAAAAATGCAAACGGTTCTGAAAAAAACAATACTTTTGTGAGACAAAAAAAATAAAATTTATGAAAAAAATCGTACTCTTTACATTTTTTGCAATATCATTGATATTGCTCGGAAATCAGGGAAAAGCTCAATTACCAGCAGGTAGTTATGCTCCCAATATTATTATGACCGACATTGCCGGTGCAACACAAAACCTCTACTCCTACACTGATGCAGGCAAACCTGTTATCATAGATGTTTCTGCTACATGGTGCGGACCATGCTGGAATTATCATACAGGTGGCGCTTTGGATTCTTATTATGCTTCCTATGGTCCATCAGGAGACAATTCTTCAACTGTATTTTTTATTGAAGGCGATCAGAGTTCTCTTCTATGTCTACAGGGAACAGGATCATCATGCGGTAACGCCGGTGGCGCAACACAAGGCAACTGGACAACAGGATCATCATACCCGATGATGCTTACCATTGCTCCTAATGGTAACTCGGTTGATGCTAATTACTCCATTGCTTATTTCCCTACAATTTATCTGGTTTGCCCAAACAGACAGGTATCAGAAATCGGACAGGTTACCGCTGCTCAATTGCACACAGGTGCTTTGGCTTGTCCGGCAGTCAGCTCTCATAATCTTGATGCTGCTGTTTTTAAAGCTGAAACTCCTTTCTCTATGTGCGGTTCAATTGATCCAAAGATGTCGCTTCAGAATTATGGAAGTGATACTTTGAAGACCTGTACAATTTTGACAAAAATTGATGGAGCTACAGTGAACACGTATCCTTGGACCGGATCATTGGCCAAATACGAAGTTGCAAACATCACCATCCCTACCGTAACAGGAATTACCAGCGGATCACACACGCTTGAATTTGATGTTACAAGTCCAAACAGTGGCACTGACCAGAATACAGCCAATAACAGTGCAACCAAAACTTTCAATGGTGCTATGAATCTGCAACCATTGCCGGTTGTTGAAGGATTTACCAGCGCTACTTTCCCTCCAACAGACTGGACGCTGATCAACCCAAACAATGATGATACATGGGCAAGAACATCAGGCGGCGGATTTGGAAACAGCACCAATAGCGCTTACCTTGACATGTATAACATTTCATCAGGCGAAACAGATGATCTTCTCCTTGCTCCTATTGATCTAAGCACTGCCACCTCAGCTAAATTATCATTTAGCGTGGCTTATGCTCAATACAGCGCTTCAGCTGTTGATCATCTGGAAGTGATGATTTCAAAGAATTGCGGAACCACATGGGTAACTCCTTACAATAAATCTGGCGCTACTCTTGCTACTACAACCTCTCTCGTTACAACTGAATTTACTCCTACTGCTGCACAGTGGAGATCAGACACTGTTGACCTTGCAAATTATTTAGGAAATGCAAAAGTGTTTGTAAAATTCCGTGGAGTTAGCGGTTATGGCAATGATGTTTTTATTGATGATATCAATATTGCAGCAATTACAGGAATCAATGATCCTGCAAATGATGGCAACAAAGTTACCGTTTACCCAAATCCTTTCAACACTACTACCAATGTTGAATTTCATTTGAACCAGGCTTCAACAGTTTCAGTTAACGTTTATAACATCGTTGGACAAAAGATCAGTTCAATTGACGAAAACACATACAGCGCAGGCACCCATACTTTGAAAGTAAATGCTGAAAGCATGAGCCAGGGATTGTATTATCTGGTAACAGAAATTAACGGTCAAAAATTCACTCAAAAGATAACAGTTGTTAAATAGTTTTTGATCTTCATAAAAAAGTCAGCAATGTGGAACAGATTTTGTTCTTAAAATTGCTGACTTTTTTTTATTTGAAAAAGTGACTTAAGTTGGAATGAAACATTGAATCTTAAACAGAACAACAAACTACAAACAACAAACCACTAACATTTATTTTTATGAAAAGAATCATTTTGTCAATCGCACTGGTCATACTGGGATTTGCAGTGTTTTCGCAGGATACCACCACTACCAAGGCCACCAAGAAATTCAAACTGCCTTCAGTGGATGTAAAAACTCTTGATGGAACAACGATCAACACTTCGCAGTTTACCAACAACGGGAAACCAATCATCATTACTTTCTGGGCAATGTGGTGCACTAACTGCATCAAAGAACTCAAGGCAATTCAGGATGTATATGATGACTGGCAAAAAGAAACAGGTGTGAAAGTGATCGCAATTTCTATTGACGATTCCAAAAGCGTTGACAAAGTGAAACCTTTCGTAAATGGCAAGAATTGGGATTATGATTTTTATCTTGATTCCAATAAAGATCTTTACCGTGCACTGAATGTTAACCAAATTCCACATACTTTTGTGATCAACGGATCAGGTGAAGTGGTATGGCAACATGTTACCTACACTGAAGGATCGGAAACTGATCTTTATAAAATAGTGAAAGAAGTTGCTGCAGGGCAGGAAATAAAAGAATAGTCAATAGTCAATAGTCAATAGTCAATAGTCAATAGTCAATAGTCAATAGTCAATAGTCAATAGTCAGTAGTCATTAGTCAGTAGTCAGTAGTCATTAGACAATAGTCAATAGTGGTGGTGGCGATTGACTATTTTTTCAGTAACAACGAACAACCAACCACTAACTACAAACCAAAATAATTCATTTGAAATTGAGCTTTACACGCAAAATCAATACGCGCAAATTATTTATCCTGATTTGCTTTTCTCCCTTGCTTTCATTTTCACAGAGCATCCTTAGTTCAGGGCAAATTCACGGGAGTTTCCAGATGGATGCACAGTATTACATCAAAGACTCCCTGATAGGCGCACCCCAGGTTCCTGAAAAGGTTTTGATGAATGCTTTCGCAAATCTTCTTTATACCAATGGTGATTTTTCAGCAGGACTCAGATACGAAAGTTTCCAGGACGTGATGCAGGGCTTCGATCCGCGCAACAAAGGCAACGGCATTCCTTACAGGTTCATTTCATACAAATCGGATGAACTGCATGTAACCGTTGGCAACATCTACGAGCAGTTTGGAACAGGAATTATTTTAAGAACTTACCAGGACTGGAACCTCGGCATTGACAATTCTGTTGACGGCGTTGACGTAGCTTACACACCAATCCCCGGCATTACTGTAAAAGGCCTGATAGGCACCCAGCGTTTCTTTTTTGACAAAGGCGATGGCATTGTCAGGGGTCTCGATGGTGAAGTTTCGCTGAACGATCTTTTGAAAGGATTTGCTAAAAGCAAAACAAAGATCACCCTCGGAGGAAGCTTTGTCAGCAAATATCAGAAAGACCAGGACCCCATCTATAAACTTCCACTCAACGTGGGCGCCGGTGCAGGACGTATAAATATTGTCAGCGGAAAAATTAATATCGTCAGCGAATATGCCTATAAAATTAATGATCCTTCGACGGCAAACAGTATGATCTACAAACCCGGCGATGCACTTTTTATTTCATCCACCTATTCACAAAAGGGTTTGGGAATTTCGCTTTCAGGAAAAAGAATTGACAACATGAGTTTCCGCTCCGACAGGGCTGTTACAGGAAATGCTTTGATGATAAACTACCTCCCCTCGCTCACCAAAGAACAGGCATACACCCTCGCAGCCATGTATCCCGACGCAACGCAACCAAACGGCGAAGAAGGATTGCAGGCCGAACTTACTTATAACATTAAGAAAAAAACAAAAATAGGCGGCAGATACGGAACCGACATCACGGTCAATTATGCAAGAACAGGCTCCATTGACAGGCAGCAGGTGAACGACACCACAGCTATCGGGCAAAGCGGAACAATGGGTTACACGTCCGATTTTCTGAAAACCGGAAAAGTTCTCTTTTTCGAAGATTTCAACATTACAATTGAAAAAAAGATCAATAAAAAACTTTCGGGAGTGCTGATGTATTTGTATCAATCCTATAACAAAGAAGTCATCGAGGGCCACCCCGGCGCTCCGATGATCTATTCGCACATCGGCATACTTGACCTTACTTATAAGATCAGGGAAAAGAAATCATTCCAGCTTGAATTGCAGCATTTGCTCACCAAACAGGACAATGGCAAATGGGCAATGGCAATGCTTCAATACACCATTGCTCCCAAATGGTTCTTTGCGGCAAGCGACCTTTATAATTATGGAAACAGCGACAATAGCAAACGATTTCATTATTACAACGCCTCGGTAGGTTTTATCAAAAATGCAAACAGGATATCGCTCACCTACGGAAGAACAAGGCAGGGCATACTTTGTGTTGGCGGTGTTTGCCGTTACGTACCGGCTTCAAACGGGCTTTCGCTTACAGTTATCAGTAGTTTTTAATCTATCAACGAAATGAAAAGATCATCAGTTTTTTTAGCAATATTATCCTTAGCGATCGTAATATTCTTCAGCGCCTGCGATAAAGTGAAGCCCCCTTTCAAAGAATCGGAAACCGATAACAACGATACGACGGCAACAAGAAATTTTCTTCTTGAAGAATTTACCGGGCATGAATGCCCCAATTGCCCGCAGGGAGCCATCGTAGCACAGCAATTAAAAGCGCTTTATGGCAACAGGCTTATTCTTCTTTCCATTCATGCAGGCGAACTTGCCGACCCCGGCACAGGCCAATTTGCACTTAACCTGGAATGCCCCACTGGTAATGAACTCTTCACTTTTTTCCAGGTATCAGCTTATCCCACCGGTATGGTTAGCCGCAGCGGCTGGTCGTCAACCCAAAATCTTGCAGTACTTGATAAAGATTCGTGGGGAGCAAGAATTGAATCATTGAAAAATCTGACTCCCCTGATCTCTGTGGAGATTTCAAATGCCTACGACACCACAACCAGAACAGTGAATTCAACCATTGAATGTGATGCGCTACAGGCCATGTCGGGAACCTACAAGATCGCAGCCTACCTTTCGGAAGACAGCATAGTGACTGCACAGTTGACAGAAAACGATCCCAATTACCCCAGCAACATTATCCCAGATTATGTTGACAGGCATGTGTTGCGTGGCGC
>CAISZK010000017.1 GCA_903889915.1 uncultured Bacteroidota bacterium | reverse complement strand
TTGACTGTTATGGTCACTGATTTTGTAACATTGCAGCCTGCCGTTGAAATCGAAACTGTATAGGTGGTGGTGGTAGTTGGATGTGCTGTAGGGTTTGAAATGGTCGCATTATCCAGGGAGGCAGAAGGTGACCAGATATAACCAAGACCACCACCTGTATGAAGCATTACACTTCCACCGTTGCAGATAGAAGTATCATTACTAATAAACACGTCAGGAGGGTTTCCGATAGTGACTGTTACGGGAAGTGAAGCTGTACATCCGTTTGGAAAAGTTCCTGTGACCGTATAGGTAGTCGTAACATTGGGAGTGGCAGTAACAGATGACCCTGTTGTGGAAGATAACCCTGTTGATGGTGACCAGCTATATGAATTGGCACCTTGAGCACTTAAGATAACTGGAGTGCCTGAACAAATAGTTGTATCATGGTTAATATTCATGACATAGGGAGCGTTGATCACAACCGTATCAATTCCGTTTTTTAAAATGCATGAATTGTCAACAACTGTCACGGTATATGTTCCTGAAGGCACACCTGAAATTGTGCTGCTTGTTGAGCCATTGCTCCATAAATAAGTAAAGGGTGGAGTGCCGCTATTAACTGTAACTGTTGCCGCGTTAATACAGCTATCAACATGGGTGGATATCGAAAGCTGATTAACAGGACACGATGTTACAGGGAAAGAAGAGACAAATCCAAGACCACAAACATAAAGGACGTCTGAAGTTTTATCAATATTTAAATCATAAACTTCATTGGGAATATAATTTGTGTAAACGTTGGAAGGAGTAAATACACTTCCGTTAAAAGAATATTCATGAACTTTATTCGTGCCTCCCACATACACATTATTGCAATTATCAACTGTTACACCCTCGTGTGTACGGCTCATTCCTCCTGAATAAGACGGGTCAACGATAACGGAACCTAATTGAGTGCCATTGGCTTTATCCCATGCAATTAATGTTATTCCATCATAACTAAAAACGTAGTTGATATTTAAAGCCAATGCATTTGCCCTGTTTGAAAAAGCATAACATCCGGAACCGCTGAATCCGGGAATACCTGAATTTTGTCCTTCTCCAAAATTGTATCCGGTAGAAACATCGAAGGCACAGGGCGGATTATAGTTTGCAGAAATAAGACTTTTTTCAAGGCTATTGGGGCCAGATACTCCGTACAATGTTGAAGGGGCTAATGCAAAAAAATCGCCATTATAATCCATTTGCACCGAAGAAATATCATTGCCGGGAGAACCATAAGTATTAAAGCATGAAACATTGCTGGTGGTCAAATTTGTGTCTGTAACCTGTTGGATATTATTTGGAGTTTGTGTTCCTCCACCGAAACCACAAATCTGGTTATTGCATCGGTTATAGAACATCACCCATATTTCCTCACTTCCGGCATAATATGGAGATGTGGTGATAAGTGACCCTGCTGCATTAATCTTCATAATTCTTGGCCCGGAGTCATTCCATCCTTCACCTATAAAAACTGTTTCATTTTGTGGAATCAAACAAAATTTTGAATAACCAAAATACGTTGGCGCCCATGTTGCCGGATTTGTAAATGTCCAGAGTAAATTACCTGCGGAAGAATATTTTGCTAATTGATGAGGTGGTGTTCCTCCTGAAATATAGACATTGCCGTGATCATCGAAATCAACATCATAGGCTGCATTATCAGTAATCAATGCAGATGTCACAGTCGTCCACGGGTCAATGATAAGCGTTCTTTGTTTGTCGTTAGTTGTTAGTTGTTCTTTTAAATTGAATGAAATCACATTGGATTTTATTCCGAATGCTAAAGAAACAGGGGTTTTGTTTTCTGTATAAAAACTAAAAGGAGCATGATCAATAATATTTCCGGCAGGAGTTTTTATATCAATATTTCCAAGACTATCGGAAAGGATATTTTCAACATCGCCACTATACAGCATTCTCACCGCACCCAAGTCAGCGCCGGGATGCATGACGAGTTTGTATTTTATTCCTCCCTTTGCCGGAATAGTATATTCTGCATCTATGCCGGGATAAAGATCTTTGTAAACAATTTTACTATAGCCTTTCGCTTTTACGTTTTCATAACCCTTTTCACCGAAGGTGTAATAACCCTGGCTTTCTCCTGTGGCCTCAATCTTTGCATTTGCATTGCATCCTTTCCAAAGCATTTTAACATAATAGGAATGCATCCTGCCACGATGTTCCTCTTCAGGTTTGGCCTTCGAAATTTCTGCTTTATCTTCCTCTTCTTTTTCAACAATGTCAAGTCTATAGATGATCCCTGTTGGCAAAAAGAAAATCTTTTGCGAATTATTTATTGCATATTTTACAGTGTCCTTTGAGTTGATCCAGTTGTTGAATTGACCATAATTTTCAATAAAAACATCGGTTTTAAAGGGGTCTGATGTTGTCCATTCCTTTGCAGCGTTTTTTCTTTGTGCATGGGTCGCTTGCAGCAAAAAAAAGATTAAAAAACAAGTCAGCAGATAAACTTTGCAATGACAGTAATTCCTTGTGAATAATTTAATAAACTTATGTAGAAAGGATGTTTTCATGGAACTTGTTAATTAAATTAAAAGACTGTGAATTTTAATAAACGCTTCCTGATCAATGAAAATAAAGTTTAAAATTACTCCGTAAGATAAATTCACCCTGATATTTTCATCTCTTTAAAATATTCAATGAATACTTCAAAGTCACTATAAATACTATGCTTTACTCAATACTGTCTGTTTTAAGACGCAACAAATTTAATAAATATTTTCTTATTAATTACCAGAATAGTGTAAAGTTATTATCATCTATTGATATTATTATTTTTGCTGCTCAAATAACGCTTAAATGAAATTTAATTTCAGAAACAATTTGTCCAACCTTTTCTACTGCTGCATACATTTATCAATTTTCGGAAGGAGAACGGAGAGACGTAATTAACGTCTGTTTTTATTGCATACTTACAACAAATAGTTCGGAATTTTGACGCTCAATTTTACCCTTGGATAAAATATCATTACGGTTGCATAAAATCACTTTACGAATGCATAAAAAGTATCTTAACACTTTGGTAAAGTATCTTTACGGTTGCGTAAAATCCTCCTTTACGAATTCGTAAAATTTTAAATAACTATAGAAAAAAGTATTAAACCGTAGCATACAAACTTATAAAAATATTAACAAATTAAGATATTGCTACATTTTGAACTACTAATCATTAAATGATCTCCAAAAAACATTTACAACCTTGTTTGCTTTTAAGATCATAACTTGGGGATATATTAAACTAAAATCAAACAACTTGAATAATTAAAACGATGTAATTCTGAATAATATGAAAGCATCGTACAGCAATTAAAAACACAAGGTAATAAAATATTTGCCCCTACGTGATTTATTCATGGGTATTCAAAAATTTATCTCTATACACAATTCGTATTCCCTCCTCCAGTTTAATGGAGTGTTTCCAACCCAACTGATGAAGTTTTGAAACATCAAGAAGTTTGCGTGGTGTGCCATCAGGTTTTTCAGAATCATATTTGAGGTCGCCTTCATAACCAACAATTTTTTTAACCATTATTGCAAGATCGTTGATAGAAATTTCTTCGCCTGAGCCAACATTTATTGTTGAAGTATCATTGTAGTTTTCCATTAGAAAAAAGCATGCATCAGCAAGATCTTCCACATGCAGAAATTCGCGCAATGGCTTGCCTGTCCCCCAAATCTCAACCTCAGGTTTACCGGCAATTTTGGCTTCATGAAACTTCCTGATCAGGGCAGGCAAAACATGCGATGCATTGAGGTCATAATTATCATTTGCTCCATAAAGATTGGTTGGCATGCATGAAATAAAATTGCAACCATATTGCTGCCTGTAAGTTTCGCAAAGTTTAATACCGGCAATTTTTGCCAGAGCATAAGCATCATTGGTGGGTTCAAGAGTTCCTGTGAGTAAATATTCTTCGCGCATTGGCTGCGGTGCAAATTTTGGATAAATGCATGATGAACCCAGAAAAAGCAATTTCTTCACTTTGCTTTGATATGAAGCATGAATAATGTTGGCTTCTATCATCAGGTTATCATAAAGGAACTCTGCTTTGAAAGTATTGTTTGCAAGTATCCCACCTACCTTTGCAGCGGCAATAATTACATAGTCGGGCATTTCCATTTTAAAAAAACTATTGACCGCATGTTGATCACGCAAGTCAAGTTCTTCCACAGATTTCAAAAGAAAATTTGAGAATCCTTCTTTGGTTAGTTTCCGGTGTATGGCTGAGCCAACCATTCCGGTATGTCCGGCAATGTAGATCTTTGCTGTTTTTTCCATCATAAAATATCTTTAAAAACCTGAATCCTTTAGGAATTTTTTCTTACTGAAAATATCAAGATCGCTGCAAACCATTTCTTTTATCAGCATCGAAAGATCGAATTTAGGCTGCCATCCCAGCACAGTTCTTGCTTTTGTGCTGTCACCTATCAGCAGATCCACTTCGGTAGGACGAAAATAATTTGAGTCCACAGCAACAACTTCTTTTCCTTTCTCCAGTTGATATTCTTTTTTAAGGCATTCCTTCACGATACCTTTTTCTTCAATTCCGCTGCCTTTAAATTCAATCACAATTCCAACTTCGTTAAAGGCTTTGCTGATAAAATCACGAACTTTGGTAGTAGTTCCGGTTGCAATAACAAAATCCTCAGGTTTGCCATGCTGAAGCATCAACCACATTGCTTCCACATAATCCTTAGCATGCCCCCAGTCGCGGCTTGCATCAAGGTTTCCGACATAAACCAGGTCATCAATTCCGAGAGCAATTTTAGCAACTGCTCTGGTTATTTTGCGTGTCAAAAATGTTTCTCCCCGTACCGGTGATTCATGGTTGAAAAGAATGCCATTCACTGCAAACATTTTATATGCTTCCCGGTAATTTACCACTATCCAATAACTATACATTTTAGCTACACCATAAGGCGAACGCGGATAAAATGGAGTTTTTTCCGTTTGCGGAATTTCCTGTGCCTGTCCGAACAGTTCGGAAGTTGAAGCCTGGTATATTCTTGTTTTGTTTGTCAAACCAAGCAAACGAACAGCCTCAAGTATTCGAAGAGTGCCAACACCGTCAGTATTTGCAGTATATTCGGGTTCTTCGAAACTAACTTTCACATGCGACATAGCCCCGAGATTATAAATTTCATCAGGTTGCACTTCTTGTATGATCCTTGTCAGGTTACTCGAATCAGTGAGGTCGCCATAATGCAGTTTAAGATGTAAATCTTTTTCGTGAATATCCTGGTAAAGATGGTCAATGCGATCAGTGTTGATCAACGAACTGCGACGTTTGATACCATGAACATAATATCCTTTGCTGATAAGAAATTCAGCAAGGTATGCGCCATCCTGCCCGGTAATCCCTGTAATAAGAGCTGTTTTCATTTTTAAGTGATATGAAATTAAGGCAAATTTAGGCAAAATCCCTGAATAGCTTCAAATATCAAGAAACTAATGCCCATTGTTGACCATGACAATTGACCAATAACGAACGACTCTTTGTGCAATCACTAATAAATTGCCCGCCATCCATGTTTAATTAGTAACTTTGCTCTCATTTTAAAAAATAAAAAAATTAAATTACTGCAAAGATATAATCGTAATGATCAGTTTTGAAGAAGCATATAACATCGTAATATCATCCGCTAAACTACTAAACACAGAAGAAGTCCTGCTTGAAAATGCTGTAGGTAGAGTGCTTGCTGCTGATGTATATTCCGACATGGACATGCCGCCATTCAACCGTTCTGCAATGGATGGCTATGCCTGCAGAAGAACAGATTTATTGAATGAACTGGAAGTCATCGAAACGATAGCAGCAGGTGAAATGCCTTCCAAACGCGTTGGCATCAATCAATGTACAAAGATTATGACGGGCGCTTCAATTCCGGAAGGTGCAGATTGTGTCATTATGGTCGAGTTTACTGAAATTATTGGAGAGAACAAAATTCGCTTTACAGGAAAAGGAACCGCCGACAATTTTGCAAAAAAAGGAGAAGATATTAAGAAAAATGAACTTGTTGTCAGTAAAGGGACTCTCCTCAGACCTCAGCATATTGCTTTACTCGCCTCAGTTGGAGGCCACTCCCCTCTTGTTTCAAAACAAGTCAGGATAGGAGTAATTTCCACAGGAAGTGAATTGGTTGAACCTACAGATGTGCCTTCTCCTGCACAGATAAGAAACAGCAATGCTTATCAACTGTTGTCCCAGATAAAAAGAATAAACGCTAACCCTGTTTATTTTGGCATAGCTAAAGATGATCCTGTGATCACTGAAACTATCATTAATAAAGCATTATCAGAATGTGACATTGTAATACTTACCGGCGGAGTTTCCATGGGAGATTTTGATTTTGTACCGGATATTTTAAAGAAGAATAAAGTCAATATTCTATTTGAAAAATTAAATGTGAAGCCAGGAAGACCTACTGTTTTTGGTATCACAGAAAGTAAATATGTTTTTGGTTTGCCAGGTAATCCTGTTTCGTGCTTCATCATGTTTGAGATGCTTGTAAAACCATTGGTATATGAAGTTATGGGACACCAATTCATTGCACCTGATATTTATTTACCATTGGCAAAAGATTATCATAGAAAAAACGCAGACAGGTTGACTTTCGAACTTGTAAAATTTTCAAAAAACGGACAACTTGACTTTGTTGAATACCACGGCAGCGCTCATGTTCATGCAATGAGCAATGCTGATGGAATTTTTATGATGCAGCCGGAGCTTACAGAAATAAAAAAAGGAGAATTTTTACATGTACGACAGATATAACAGACGGATAAATTACCTTCGAATTTCTGTTACGGATCGGTGCAATCTTCGCTGTAAATATTGTATGCCCGAAAGCGGCATTAAATTGGTGAAGCATGAAGAAATTTTATCATTTGAAGAAATTGCAGAATTTACCCGCATTGCTGTTGACAAAGGAATTGATAAAGTCCGCATCACAGGCGGTGAGCCGCTTGTAAGAAAGGGAGTGGTCGGTCTTGTAAAGATGCTTGCTGAGATCAAAGGCATCAAGGACATTACACTTACAACCAATGGAATTTTACTTGAAGAATATGCAAAACCACTTGCTGATGCAGGATTGAAAAGGGTCAATGTAAGCTTGGATACTGTGGACCCAGACAAGTTCACCGAAGTTACAAGAGGCGGAGATATTAAAAAAGTTATTCAGGGCATAGTGGCTGCAAACAAAGCAGGATTGGTGCCGGTAAAAATCAATTGCGTAGTGAATGAATCTTCAAATGAAAGCGATGCCATCGGAGTTAAAGCATTCTGTAAAAACCTTGGACTTGAAGTAAGATTTATTCATAAAATGGATATTGAGACTGGAAAGTTTGCAATTGTTGAGGGGGGAACTGGTGGTAATTGCAGTATATGCAATAAACTGAGATTATCAAGCGATGGTTGTTTAAGACCATGTCTTTTCAACGATGTTGCATTCAACGTTCGCCGGCTCGGTGCAGAAAAAGCAATTGAAATGGCATTACAAGCAAAGCCTGAATGCGGGACGGTAAGTCTTGAGAATAAATTCAACATAATCGGTGGATAATATTTCAAAATGAAAACAATGAAAAAGTTCTCTCATACGGATGATAAAGGCAAGGCAAACATGGTTGATGTCAGCAGCAAACCTGACCAATTAAGGGTTGCAAAAGCCTCAGGTAAGATTGTTCTGAATAAAGGAACAATCAAACTCATCAACGATAACGAAATAAAAAAAGGTGACGTGCTAACCATTGCTGAGATTGCAGGAATACAAGCAGCCAAACAAACTCCCGGACTTATTCCTCTTTGCCATCCTTTACAAATCACAAAAATTGATGTAAAGTCAAAGGTTGTGAAAAATACA
>CAISZK010000016.1 GCA_903889915.1 uncultured Bacteroidota bacterium | reverse complement strand
TTGAAATCGCAAAATCACCAATATAAAAACTGCTGAAAATCACAACAGTGATTATTTGTGTTCTTAGCCGTTGTTAATAAATCATGGGTTTTTGGTGGGTTTTGTTGATAAAATAGCGGCTTTGGCTGCAATGTGGGTTAAATTTTAGGCAAAACTATTTGCCCTGTATAACTTAAAAGTTAAGAAAAATTTAAATTTATGTTAAATTATTTCGCCAATGTTAAGTAAATGATATGGGAATAGGATAAAAGGACTCTACCTAAATGAAGAGGTTGAAAATCATCTTTAATAGTACATTACTTTTCAAAAGTTTCTTCCACTTGGAAAAGTTTATTTCAAGTTGTCTCAATCCGACCATTGACCTTGACAAATGATTATTTCCACTTTATGCAGCGAACAGCGAGTCCATTTGTTTTTTTGCCACTATTCCCTCTGATCATACTTGACGACTTAGAATTTAAATAAACTGCCCAGGCTTTGTCGGTACTAAATTCTGTTGACTCCCACCAAAATCCATTGATTCCGATATAACTGAACTTCGCCTCGTCTGTACGGCAACCACCCGGAAGAGCCGAAAAACCATTGCCTTTAGCTGCCACCTTATTTGGTTTTTGCCATAAAGTATCGGCTTTTAACACACCTCCTGCAAGATCCTCATCACCGCAATAGGTTTCCAATGTTGACCAATCAGCATCCGAAGGCAAATGCCAGCCTGCAGGACAGGCAGTTTTTGCAGCAGCCCATGTATAAAGCCTGCCATAAATTTTGCAATAACTGCCACTGTCGTTATAACACCAACTGTTGACCGTGGTGTAATTCAAATTTTCCGCCATCCATGTTTGAGTTCCTATTTTTACGGTTTTATAAACTTTGCCATCCCTGCTATCAACCAATGAACTGTCCTTTTGTGCAAAGAGAAAACCGGATAATAATAATCCAATGATTAAAACGAATACTTTTTTCATACTTAAATTTCTATACTGTTTAATTGCTCTATTTCTTAATTGTTCTTTGCCACCAACTGCCATTGCCATTGCCACTGCCCCTGCACACTGCCACTTATTTATTCTTTCACAAATTTTCCCACTTCCACTCCTTCTGCTGTTTTTACTTTCACCAGATACATACCGCTTTGTAATGCTGAAACATCAACCGTGCAGGATGACCATCCAATGTGGTCAACCTTTGTCTTATTACTGCAAGTGACAAAGGTATTAATTTTTTTACCCTGAATGTTTGCTACTTCTATTATTGATTGCGAAGGACACTCAATAGTAATATTATTGGTTGCAGGGTTCGGATAAATTGTTATGCTATTATTTTTATTCAAATAATTAATTACCCCGGTTGGCACTAGTTGATGTACATATACTCCTCCGGCAGTTCCTGCGAATATATAATTCCCGCTAAAAGCTAATGACGAAATTTTAGTATTTGTCAGACTATCATTCCAGGCAATCCAGCTCATCCCATTGTCCGAAGACAGATACACGCCACCCAAAGTACCTGCAAAAACGAAATTTCCGCTCGCAATAATTGATGTGATAGATGAGCTGGTTAAACCTGCATTTTCTGCAACCCAATTATTTCCAACGTTAGAATACCAGTAGACACCATTTATTGCAGTACCTGCATAAATATTATTCCCGTTTATAGCTAATGCATTAATACGATTTGATAACCCGGCATTCATGGCTATCCAAATGAGGCCGCTGTCGGTTGACACATATACTCCGCCAAATTCGGTACCAGCTAAAATACTATCGCTGCTTGCAGCCAGTGATGTAATTACAGTATGCAACCCATAGTTTGCCAAAGCCCAGCTATTGCCATTGTCGGGCGACATGATCACACCATCGCCCTGTGTGCCGGCAACAATATTGTTATTAGTGGTGGTTAAGGACATGATCCGATAATACAATCCATTGGAATCAACGGGCATGCCATTATTGATAGCTCTCCAATTGTCACCATTGTCCGACGACATATACATTCCTGCATTTTGCTCCATTGCCATATCAATGATCCCTGCAAAAATATTGTTTCCATTAGCAGTCAAAGTTGTGATTGCTTTATTTTCCAAACCTGAATTTCCGGCAACGGAGGAAACCCAATTGCTGCCATCATAAGTACACAAATACAACCCACCGGTGGTTCCGGCTAAAACTGTATCGCCTTTCACTGCCAAACCAGTTATTGATTGACTACTCCCGGTTACTTGCTGCCATTGAGCATTTACAATACTTATTGTGACAGCAAATGCAATGGAAAGTAAAATATTTTTTCTCAATTTCTTATCATTTACGATAGGCAAAAGTATTCCTCCTGAGAAATCTTAAGGTTAAGGCAAATTTAAATTAAGGTTATAATTTATTAAGCAATGTTAAGAAATCGATAAATTTTCAGTTGACAGGAGTATGAAAAGTAATATTTTTAAACTTTGCAGAAATTCTGAACAAATGAAATTCCTGCACATTCACTTAATTATTTTATGGTCTGTAATATCATTTACAGCAATTGCTCAAAAAACAGCCATAACTGGTAAAGTTATAGATTCCAAATCAAAGGTACCATTAACAGGAGTTGCTGTGGTAGCCGAAGACAACACGGGCGCGGTTACCGATGTGAATGGTTTGTATATCCTGGATCTTAAAGCAGGCGCCCATACAATAACCTTTAAATATCTGGGCTATGCAACAGAAACGAAAAAAATAACACTTAGCCAGGGAGAAATATTGACTATTAATATAGATGCCGTGGCAGCTTCGAGTTTGCTGAATGAAATGGTGGTTAGTGCCGGAAAATTTGAACAAAAAATGAGTGATGTAACCGTTTCCATTCAAACAATCAGGCCGGCTATGATCGAGAACAATAATACAAATTCCATCGAAACTGTTATTGAAAAAACACCGGGAGTAGCTATTGTTGACGACCAGGTTAGCATACGCGGGGGAAGCGGTTATAGTTGGGGTGCCGGTAGCCGAGTGCTTTTGCTCGTTGATGATCTGCCTATGCTTTCAGGCGATGCCGGTGATATTAAATTTGATTTTGTTCCTGTCGAAAACATTCAACAAATTGAGGTTGTAAAAGGAGCCTCTTCTGCTCTTTATGGATCGTCAGCTTTGAATGGTATTATTAACATAATAACCGAAGAACCCGGAAATACCCCACGAACAAAAATCATTGTGAACGATGGGCTATACATGAACCCATTAAGAAAAGATATTATTTGGTGGGGAACATCACAGCCTACATTCTTAGGCGCTGAATTTCTACATTCCAGGAAAGTAGGAAACCTTGATATTACTGTAGGAGGATTTTTTTATTCCGATGCCGGATACAGGGAGGACAATGACGAACAAAGAATAAGGGCAAATGCCAATCTTCGTTACAGAAATAAAAAAGTAAAAGGACTTTCTTATGGTCTTAATTTCAATACAGCGAGAATAAAAGGACATGAATACCTGCTGTGGTTGAATGGGGATACAGGAGTTTACAGGATATCACCATCTTTTATTCAATTAATGGACAAACGAAGAATGAACCTCGACCCTTACATTGTTTACTATAAAGACAGCACTGTCAGGCACAGTTTAAGAGGGCGTTATTTCCAGGTAAATAACGGGAACAATACTGCTCAGACATCAAGAAGTTACCTGTTTTATGCAGAATATCAATATCAGAGACATTTTAAAAAGAATCTGACAATGACTGCAGGCCTGACCGGAACTTATAATTATGCAATTTCAGAAATCTATGGCGCTGACGGACATTATGCTTCAAGCGAAGGTCTTTTCGCACAGTTTGATAAAAGAATCAAGAGATTAACCATGTCTCTTGGCGCGCGGTACGAGTTTTTTAAAATGGATAAAGACCAGGATCAGTCAAAGCCGGTATTAAGGTCAGGTTTGAATTATCAGTTGGCCAAAGCTTCGTTTTTAAGAGCATCATTCGGGCAAGGTTATCGTTATCCATCAATTGCCGAAAAATACATTTCAACAACAGTGGGTCCGCTTCATCTTTTTCCCAATGATTCATTAAAGGCAGAGACTGGATGGAGCACTGAAATTGGTTTTAAGCAAGGGTTTAGATTAAACAGGTGGTTCGGTTATGTGGATATTGCAGGTTTCTGGACACAATATCACGAAATGATTGAGTTTGCTTTCGGACAGCATTATCCTAACGATTCGGTGGCAAATAATCCCGGTATTCACTATTTTGATTACACAGGGTTTAAAGCCTTTAATATAAGTAACGCACAAATCTATGGTATTGATTTTACGGTAATGGGGCAGGGTAAGTTTTTCAGGTTGCCAGCAACTTTGCTGTTGGGATACACATATACCAACCCTATTGACCTTGACGTTAAAAGGGATTCGCTAAAGTCAAATTCGCAGAGTAATATTTTAAAATACAGGTATTATCATTCAGCCAAGGCTGATTTTGAAGTTGAATATAAAAAGTTTTACATTGGTGTAAGTGTGGATTATCACAGTTATATGATCAATATTGATAAGGCTTTTGTGGATCCGATAACATTGCCTGATGGACATCCTTTGATTCAAAACGGGGATACCGTGTTTTTCCTGCCCGGGCTTAAAGAATATCGCCAAAGACATCACACGGGTGACATTGTTTTTGATGCCAGAATTTCGTACCAGCTTACAGAAAAGGCAAAAGTATCAGTTATTGTAAAGAATTTGTTTGATCGCGAATATATGATACGACCGGGCGATGTTCAACCACCGAGAAATATTGCAGTGCAGTTAGCAATGAAGTTCTAAATTACTAAATCATTGTCAATAAAACAGACCTGCTGAAAAATACTTTTGGTCCGCTGAGTATTTCAAAACCCAAAGTTTCGAGTGTTGCTATCATTTCATTGAATAGTTTTTTTGAAACATGAAATTTGGGTTCGATGATGAGTATTTTCCCGAAGGGTTTTAATAATGATTTGAATTCTTCAAACAATTTTTGCCGGTCGGGCACTTCATGAATCATATAGAATGCCAGAACAAAATCTACTTTTTCTGCCACGCCCACGCTGGTAGCCTGGCATTGGTGCAGGGTTATCCTTTGTTCCAGCACAGTTCCTTTTATTTTTTGATTCACTTTGTCGAGCATCCCCTGTTGCAGGTCGGCGGCAATTACTTTGCCTGTGCCATTAAGTAAACGGGCAATTTCAATTGTAAAAAAACCAGGACCGCATCCCATATCAAGAATTGTCATTCCTTCATTGATGTAGGGTTTCAATATTTTTTGAGGGTTTTGCAGCAGCCTTCTTACTGAATTGTCGAGACCGCCGGCACGCTCAACGGGGCAAATTCTTTGGTTTGTTTCTTTTGTCATTGTTGCATTATTTTTATGCTACTTTCCACCCAATAATTTTTGTTTGCATTTCTTTAGTTCTGCTTGCATTTCTTTGCTGATATCAGGAAATTCGAGATTCAAAGATTCCATTGTTTTTGAAATTACTTCCGAAACCAGCAAATGTGCAAACCATTTTTTATCGGCGGGAATTACATACCATGGAGCATAGTTTGTACTTGTTTCCCTGATGGCTTCCTGGTATGTTTTCTGGTAATCGTCCCAGTATTCACGTTCTTTCAGGTCGGCAGCAGAGAACTTCCAATTCTTGGCTTTATTTTCAATCCTTTCGAGCAACCGCTCTGCCTGTGTTTCTTTTGAAATGTGAAGGTAAAACTTTAAAGGGATTATCCCGTTTTCAAAAAGATATCTTTCAAAGGCATTGATCTGGCGAAAGCGTGTTTTCCAAATATCCTTGTTGATATTTTTTTCAGGAATTTGTTGCAATTTTAAAAGGTTATGAACCCTTACTACCAGCACCTCTTCGTAATACGACCGGTTGAAAATACCTATTGAACCGCGTTCGGGAAGGTTTTTCATTGCACGCCACAGGTAATCGTGATCAAGCTCCTCCGCCGATGGTTGTTTGAAACTATGCACATGTGTGGACTGGGGATTCAGACCCGACATAACGTGCTTGATAGTGCCGTCTTTGCCTGCGGTATCCATAGCCTGGAATATTATCAGGAAAGCATATTTATCCTGTGCATAAAGTTTGCTCTGCAGATTGGCCATTCGCTCAATATTAGCACTTAGCTTTTCTTTAGCTAGTTCTTTTGAACTGAAACTGCCGCTTTCATTGGTTTTTATATCCGAAAGTTTAAAATTGGAACCTTGTTTTACTTTGTATTTGCTGATTTCCATATTCTGATATTTTATTATTGTTCGAAATAGACGCTGGAAGCAGCATTTTTAATAAATTCTTTTATCTGTTTTTTTATCTCAGACTTTGACAAAACTGGTGTTTTTTTAGATTTGGAAGTTGATTTCTTTAATGCAGAATTGCTGAGTATCTCAATTAATTTGTCAACATCCTCTTTGCTGTTCTCCATGCCTATGCTCACACGTAGAACGCCAGGAAATCTCATCTTTGGGAACACTGTTTGTATCACGCGCTGGAATTTTTGAAGCCCGGGTCCAACTTTGAGAATATGCTTTACCAAAATATGAGTGCAATGACAACCAAAACGCACACCAATTCCTCCCTGCATAGCTAATTCTTTGGCAAGCCTGATAGTTACCATGCCCTTCAGGGTGAAAACAATTACACCAATCTTATTTGCAAACTCAGGTGATTCCGGATTCTTTATTCCATATATTTTAAGACCTGGAATCTCAGACATTCCTCTTAAAACCTGGCTTGTCAATGCCATTTCTTCTTTTGTGATTAAGTCCATACCAATTCTTTGCAAAATCACTAGTGATTTGCCCAATGCAGCAATGCCCCCAGCGTTTTCTTCACCGGATGATTTAATCATTTCCATTTCCTGAGAATTGAAATGCAGCAATCCCTTTCTTACCACCATCGCACCACTACCAAAAGGGGCATAAACCTTATGTGCTGAGAAGGCTAGATAATCAATTCCACATTCTTCCATGTTTATCCTGCGATGAGCTACCATCTGTGCTGCATCCACTAAAAGTTGTACTCCAAACCTATGGACAATATTGCTTATCTCTTTCAGTTTATTGCATACACCAAGAACATTCGATGCACCATTAATAGCGACAAGTCTGATTCTTTTCTTTCCGTATTGTTCCTTCTCATTGTAAGAACTAAGAAGTGTTTCAAGTTCGTTCAAATCAACAAAGCCTTCAGCATCCATGGTCAGGCGTATCAATGAATAGCCTGGAACCATACGCCAAGGAAGATCGTTGGATGAATGTTCGAGCAGAGTATTGAGCACTACTGACTCAATGTCACCGGTAGGTTCATGACTTAAACTTTCTGCTACCAGGTTAATGGCTTCTGTAGTATTTGAAGTAAAGATCACATCATATTCAGACAGGGGAGCACCCAACATTCCGGCACATACAGACCTTACTTCCTGAATGATCTCCTGCTGCACTTGTTTGGATTGGCGCAATGCTAAACGAAAAGCATTCCATATCGGGGTAAATGTGGGAGTACTGGCACTATTGTCGAGGTTAATAAATGGCTTTAAACCTTCCATCGTTGGGACAAGGACACCGCGACCGATAAAGGTTTTCCTTAAAGTATCCAATAGTTCACGTCCTGAATATTTCTCCAATTCATCATAGTAAAGAATATTGTCAACTGTAGATGTTTCGGTCAGGATGTTGAGTAAAATATCTTTTCCATATTGTTGTTGAAGTTGCAAGGCTTTTACAAAAGCAATAACGTTGATAATAGCCGGTGTTCCGGCTTCAAACTTGTCAGGAGCATCTGCCCAGATCACCCATTCTTTCGAGATTAATTTGGTGGTGCCTCCCCCACTTTGTAAAGGGACGCCTTTTGGCAAAGCATTTCTTTTTACAACCAAAGCTCTAACGCCAATTGACATTCCAATGTTATCACTTGAAATAATTTGAAAGCTTCCGGGATCAAGTTGTACAGAAAGTAGCTCTGCTCTTCGTGGCGTGCAAAAGATGACAGAATAATTGCTTTTGTTCAACCTGAGATATTCGAGTACAATGTCTCTTGCTTGTTCGTATAAATACGTTGTCACCATCGAGAAATGACCACTACCACGGTGAACATTGGAATAAGTCTCCAATGCAGTATGAACTCCTCTCTCAAGTTCTTGAAAAGCTTCGGATGTTGTGTTAATCATATTCTCATTTTTTCTTTACAGTCTTGCAAATATCCCTGCACACTCTTTTTCCTTCCATTAAAGCAGTTGGCAATCCGCCGCCGGGTTTAAGCCATTGACCGGCCATCCAAAAGTTATTTAGCCCTGGCAGTGTTGAAGGAAGTGATTTCCTGATCTGCACGGCACTTGGCCAAAATCCTTCCCAACTGCCCTTCCATTCATTGTTATACCTTTCGTAAGTTGCGGGAGTAGCCACATCCACCACTTCCACTTTTTCTTTCAAACCGGGAAACCGGATATCCAATGCATCAATGGTTTCCTGTGCTATTCTATCTTTTTGTTTATTGTACTCTTCTTTATTATTTACTCTCAGGGTTGACCAGTATTCGTAATCGGCTAAATGCATAAGGGTAAGTGCAGTTTTTCCGGCAGGCGCCAGTGTGGGATCAAAATTAAATATCTGAACGTTGATTCGACTTGCAATTGATTTGGTATCTATAGTAATTTTGTTTTTAAGGATGAAATTAAGATTTGGCGGTTCGTTGTTGAACTCCTTTGCAACTCCAAGTGATACCTGAACAATGCCCGGAAAAATTGCCCATGTGGAATATGCTTCTCCAATTATGGGTGAAGTATATCTTCCCTTTAACATCCGGAAAATAGTATCGTAGCCGTCGGCTGCCGAAACAATATAATCAGCTAAGTGCACATCACCATTGGCAAGGCGTATCCCATCCACTTTATCTTCTTCGGTGATTATTTGAATCACCTGAGAATTGTAATGTACGATGCCTCCCAGAGAAATGTATTTTTGCTCTATCCTCTTTGCAAACTCAAGTGAACCACCCAAAATAAAGCCTGCCGATTTTCTTGCCATATAACCAAGCATCATTACAAATGCAATAGCGCAAATGTTGGCATCAAAACTTTCAGCCAATGCTTCCTTCAATTCAGGATTATTAAAATTTTGCAAATAGTCTTTCACATCTATAGAAAATAATTTGCGGAGGCGTATAGCATCGCCCATATTAGCCAACGCAAATGGAACAAGTTTTAGCATATCCCAAAAATTATTTGGGAAATTCATCTTCGAAAAGGTTTTAACCAAACCTATAAGTTTATTTATCTCCTTGCTATCGCCTGGAGCCAGCTCTATCATCTCTTTGCGAAGTTTGTCAGGATCGGTGTAAACTTTAAAATTCTTACCCGAAGAAAGTTCAATCTCGGTAAAGATGTCATATTCTATTGCTTTTGTGGTATCATCAATTGCGCCCACTTCGCGCCACATATTGTGGAAATAGCCGTCGGGCGACGATCCAAGCAGCCAGTCCATGCAGCCATCGAAGGTGTATCCTTTCCTGCTCCATGCGGTGCACATTCCGCCTGGCAATGAGTGCATTTCAAATATTTCGGTATCAAACCCGGCTTTCTTTAAGTTTATACCTGCGCACAGTCCGGTTATTCCGGCTCCAATAATTATTACTTTTTTTTGTGACATGTTTGTTAGATATTAGATGTTAGATTATTTAAGCTCCAATATGTTTAAATAGTTCGTAAACCATGAATGCCGACCACACAAGGGCTTTCAGAACGCCAAGAACTCCCCTCTAGAAACCTGTGGTTTGTGCAATAAAATAAACAACTGTACCTATAAAACCCAATCTATAAATTACCCCTGATGGTGCGTGTTTTCCTATTTCTTTTTTATTTTAATTTTCCTCCTGATTTGTTAGGTTTTATTTCTCTTTTACAAAATGGCATTTGATTTTTCCTCTCGTGATAAAACTCACAGGATTGACAATATCCCCATAGCTCGCATTTCTGCTTTGGGCAAGGACAATTCGCATCATATTTTTCAGGAAAGCCTGAAGGATCAAATTTTAATCTATGCATTTATTTTACCTGATAATTTGTTTCTTTTAAATTAAAACTCAATTTTGTAACTAATAATCGGAAGAATTACCACCACCTTGGTGTCTTCAATCTTTCCCGTTTTGTAATAGTAATCATATCCGCTGTACATGGGCGAACCCAGAGCATTTTTGATTTGCAAAGCCCAAATACCTGAGTGTCGCTTTTTATTTGTTCTGAGTGTAAAAGTTATATCCAGGTTATAGGTGGCAGGCATACTGTTCTGAAATGCTTTGGTCTCATCGTAAATTACGGTATGCATATGCAATGATTCATTGGTCAGCACAGGACTTATCCTTTCGCCTCCCATAAAATTGAACTTTATATTGGCTCCGAAAATCTTATTTCGTTTCGAATAAAATTCCTTCCCGAATAAAAGATTCACGATATAACCCTTGTCAAACCTCGTATTTCGCCACACTCCATCGCCGCCTTTATAACGCGATTTAAAAAGTGAAGCCGTAACCAGGTAATAATATTTATTGTGTAAAAAGCGTTCAATCGTGAAATCAATTCCATAGTTTTTACCAATGCTGTTATTTGTAAGCGAATCGCGGAAAGTCCAGTCCTGTGTGAAATTTATCATCGAATATGAACTGTCAGGAATCCCCGGGATATTATACAAATACTGGTAATAGGGTTCTATTCTTAAATGCAGGTTATCGTTGATGAGCCAGTCGTATCCAAGCACATATTGAAATGAATGTGATAATCCAAGGTTTTTGTTCGGATATTCCGTGGCGCCATTCACATTTCTGTTTACCATGTAAATCTTCAACTCCTCAAGCTGGCTGTGTTTTCCAAATCCGAAGCTTAATGAATGTGAAGGATAAAATTCCCATTTAATGCTGACCCGCGGGTCAATGGAATAATCTTTATTCAGTAGAAAATACATGCTGTTGATGCCCGTAAACAATGTAAGATTATCGTTAATGTCATATTTTGACTGTGCATAATATTCCATGTAATTCCCTGTTCCGTTTTCTTTGACAAAATTCTGATAAGTGGAAGGTACATCATTGACAGTACTGTTTAAATTTATTTTATAAAACAAGGTATGGTAAAAGAATCCTGTTCTTAAAGTGTATTTTTCGTTGAATTTATGATTAAAGAACGAACTTAAAATAATTTTGCTTGAATTGTCTTCAAACAACCAATTTTGCTGTGGTTTAAGACTGTCGTCAAATCGTTTTTGGTCCATCTTATTCAATGTTCCTGTGCCTGCAAGTGTGGTGCTGAGATAGCTTTTTTTCCCTAATAAAAGTTTATACGTAGCGCCGGCAGCTCCCATGTTCATGTGCCAGTCAAAATACACCCTGTCGTATTTTGTTTCCCATTTTGCAGAATCACTTATTGATGGTTGCGGATAATTATCAATAGAACCAATTCCCCAAACAGAAATCCCGCCCTGCTTAATCGGGAAATTCAGTTTAAAGCTCAGGTCCTGGTAATCGGGAATACCCATATTTTTAGGCAGCAATGGTTTGATAAGTCCGAATGATGAATAGCGGTAATTAAACAAATAGGACGCCTTTGCGCCTTTCTTAAAAGGGCCTTCGGAAGATATATCCAATCCCAGAACGCCCAATTGAACGGTGTATTCTCTCTTCTCATTATTTCCTGTGCGGAATTTCATATCGAAAACACCGGCAATGGCATTACCATATTCAGCCGGAAAAGCGCCTGTATAAAAATCGGAATTGGCAAGCATCTGGCTGCTGAAAACGGTTACGATGCCTCCTCCTGCAACATTAGCGCCCGCGAAATGGTTGGGATTGGGAATATCTACACCTTCCAGCCTCCACGAAACTCCTTTGGCTGAATTACCTCTTATGACAATTCCATTATCAGTGATGCTGCTCATGGCAACACCTGCAAACGAAGAAGCCAGGCGGGCAGGGTCGTCCAAACCTCCTGCATAGCGCCGTGTTTCTTCAACCGTAAATGAGCGTGCACTAATAGATGCCATTGAATTTAAAGGCTTGTCTTTACCCGCGCTTCCCTTTATTGTGACCGCGTTCATTTGTTTAACAGATTGTTTTAGCCCGATATTGAGTATTACTTCTTTGCCAGATGTAACTAATACTTCAGAAACAACAGACGACTCATAACCCAAATAACTTACTGAAATATTGTACCTGCCGATAGGAACTTTCTCAATTTTAAAATTACCATTCAAGTCCGTAGTGGCTCCCATCAATGGTTTTGATTCCAGAATAACAACCGAAGCACCAACAAGAGGGTTACTTGTTTCATTATCGGAAACCGTTCCTTTAATAGTTTGTGTTATTTCCTGGGCAATAATTACGGGTGGTATGCATATTAATAAAATGAAAATGGCAAACAGTCTTTTCTTCATGTCAGAGTTTTTTCATAAAGGACGTTTAATAAATGTTGAGGTTGCAAACTTATACAATTTTGAACATTACAGTTATTAAAGCCTTTCAGTGTTTTTATAATTTTTTCCTCCATTTTTATCAATGTCTTTTTCTCTTTTGCAAAACGGCAATCTCCCTTTCCTCCCATGATAACTTTCGCAAGCCTGACAATCGCCCCATCTTTTACATTTTTCTTTTGGGCACGGGCAATTTTTCTTCATTTGAAAAGATATTCCGGGATTGTTATTGGAATTTATAATATCCTGATGCAAAACTTAACGAGGTTTAAGTATTCAACTTTGAAAGTAATATCTTTCTTCCTTTCCAAAAGTAATAAATTTCCTGAACTGATACAAATGGAATCATCAGCGACAATAAACCCAACACACCAAATATTATTTGCATAACCTCGCCTTTATGGTAATAAAATAAAATGATGCCAAAGAAAAAAGCTGAATAGAAAAGTCCTAATAAAACAAGTAGTGTGGCTTTAAAAATGCTTCTTTTTTTTTGAATATTTCTTGTCTTATTAACCCAATAATAAACATCATTATTTTTTGGATTATACACCATCTGTAGCTCATCTCCTTCCTGTAAAAATGACGGTTTGGTTTCAATTTTAAACGATCTGTTATCAATTGAAAATGAAAGATCGGTAGTGATCAAATCAACAATAAATACTTCTCTTGAATTGTATGAACAACGGATCTTTCCAACATTGCCCATGATAGTTTCCATAATTTATTTTCCTTTTATGAACTGATGTGTTCTTATTCTTTTTGTTTTTTACGTAATTTATAAGCAATCCAAAACCCCACCAAACCTGAGAAAATAAAAATAATGCCCAATAATAATCTATTCCAGTTAATGCAGCCTTCGGCGATGGCTTCAGTAGATGGATCAAATGAAGAATCTTCTGGAGGACAAGTCATAGAAATGATTAAAAAAATTACTCCGCCAATTAAACAAAGAAGGCTTAAATTAAAAATTGCTTTATCAAGCGTCGTGTTATTTTTAATCATGGTTTTAAGTTTAACTAATGTATTGTACTAGTCTTGTTGGATTTTTTTCAAATTTTATTCTTTTGAATCTTTGCAGAACATCAGCATGTTTTTTGCCTTATCATATTTACATGTAAACCCAAATTTCAATTCAATATCTTTGGCTGATATCATTTCTGTTTTGTCAATCTCCGTTATTTCGAATTCGCCAATATTCTGGTTGTTTCCGTTGACATATATTTTTAGCATCATTGAGTCTTTTCCTGTTGCAAAACAGTCTCCCTGTTTAAAAAATTTAATAAATGCCTTTGCGGGAATATACCAAATGTTGTCTTTCTTTAAAGGCTTTACTGATGTCGGTAATGTGTAACCAAAAACAACCAGCCTTGTAGTATTGTATGTAAAATCAGAAATTGCTCTATTTTGAATGATAGTGTCATTCTTTTTATCAATAATCAATTTTTCTTCAAAATCACCCTTCCAGGTTTTCGCAATTAATATCAGTTTATCATCACTGATTTTCGCTGAAATATAATTCGGGAATTTCTGTAGGTTGGCATCAAGCGGTGTTGCATTCCATACCTTTAATTTAAGATCACTATATGATTTATTGCCGCTTCGACCTGCTGTAAGGTAAATAGTTCCTTTTGATGGTCTGTTATAAAATCTATCATCTTTTATCGGATATGTCCATTCTATCCCATGATCATGGCCGTTAATAACCAGGTCCACATGGTATTTGTCAATGATAGGCTGAAAAACAGCTTTTACTGTATCGTTTGATCGTTCGCTTTTATTATAATATGGAGGTTTATGGAACATTACTATTTTCCATTTCTTATCCTTGTTCTTTTCAAGATCATTTTTCAACCATACTTCCTCTTCTTTTCTCATCCAAGCCGCCTCCTTCTTTTCATTAAACTGGCTGTTCAGCACAATAAAATGAACATTTCCATAATCGTATGAATAAACTTCTCCCTGCAAGTCATTGTAATCATTCAAGGGCAATACAAACTGTCGTTTAAAATATTTTGGTGCTTCGGTTTTTATTTCCAAAGAATCCTGGTAAGTTTCATGATTTCCAACGACGGGCATGATAGGTATTCTATCAATCACTCCCTTTGCCGCTTTAAACCAGTTATTCCAGTGATGATAATATCCGCCAATTTCTACCAGATCGCCCATGTTAATAAAAAATTTTGCATCAGGATAGGCGCGGAAAGCATGATGAATAGTTGAATCAAAAAATGAATAGTTCATTGTGTCTTTTGCAGCACCGCTTTGACTATCTCCAAATATCAGAAAACTAAAGGTTTTACTTATTGTATCTTCAGTTCTGAAACTGCTTATAGCACTATAATTATCGCCATAACCGACCTTATAATAATATTTTCGCCCTGCGACAAGATTTTTAATTGCCACTGTATGCAGATACCATGTTCCAATATCAGTTATAAATTTGCCTGAATCTATTTGTGCAAATATTGTTGCATTTGATTCAAAATTTAACGAATCCTCAGTAAATCTGACATCTCCTTGTTTTTCTGTGGTATCTGTTCGCCAGGTGATAGTTTGCGTGGTGTGCGGATCGCCGGCCCATGTAAGTGTAATGTGGTCGGGAATGGAATGTTTTGAATTGCGGCATCCAAAACTGATAAGGCAAATAAGGGCTAAAAAAGCAAATGATTTTCTCATGCGAATTGTATTGATAATTGAAGGCACAAATCTAGAGTTGAAATATTAATTGAATGTTAGCTTAGGGTTAAATATGTATTAAGCTTCGAGCCAACTCCCCAAAAAAGGTTTGTTTCCTGCAAAGAGAATATGCCAAAATTACGTCAAACATTTATTTTATTTTATGCTTTTTTTAAACCTGAATTAACCCAATAGCAACCCCAAAAAAATTAATATTTTCATAACCATTTATTAATACTTGTTTAAACTTAGGCAAGTACTTTTGCTGAACAAAAACAATTTTATGGACAACAACGCAGATACATATTTGTCGGAACTTGAAGAGCTGCTATCGCTGCAGGCAAGCTATTTTGACAACCTCATCAAAATGGGGATCATCCTCGAAAATGCAGGACAGCCTCAAAAAGCAATGGAAGTGTATAAAAAGGGAATGGAAACCGCTGACAAAGCAAAGACTGAACTTTCGTACACGATGATGGTGCTGATGGATTGAAATGGGATAACGGGCAGAGAACTGCCGCTGTTTTTTTTGGTGAGAATTAAGAGCAAGTCGCTTTCTGTCCTCTCGAAACGTAATAAAATAACTGCCTATTATGCCCCACTTTATCCCCACACCCCCCCCCCAAAAAAAATTAACAAAGCGGCAATGCGAAAGTTATCAACAGGGCAATTATTCTTTTATAAATTTCTTTGTTATGATGCTATTGTCTAACTGTGCCTGTATGATGTAAACTCCACTTGAAAAGTCTGAAATATCAAGATTTATTTTACCATCATTTATTTTCAGTCTTTTTATTGTTTGCCCTTGTATGTTTGAAATTTCTATTTCTGATTTCTGTTTGGTTTCAATGGTTAAAATATTTTCTACAGGATTTGGATAAATGGTCATTGAATTTACTGTTAATTGATTTTCTGTAATACCACTGCCACCATAAGTCTTGAGTATTTTTCCTGATTCGCAGGAAGCATAGCCGGTGAAAAAATCGGTGAAATAAATAGAGAGCGGATAATACGAACCTGCGCTTACGTTGTCAGCAACCCATGTGGTGCCTGCATCGGTGGTTTTAAGGATAGGAACTTCGCTGGCAGCAGCGTAGCCTATACTATCGGTTTTGAAATAAATGGAATTAATATCCCAGGTTGTTCCGGAGAATAAATTTGTCCAGGTGCTGCCGGCGTTAGTAGTTTTTACGATTATTCCGCCTGTGCCGCCGGCATATCCTGTGTTGGCATTGCGAAAGTAAACCGAATTCAATTGGCTGGTTGTGTTACTAACCTGTGGTGTCCATGTTGAGCCGCCGTTGTTTGTATAAAGAATTTCCCCATAGCCGCCGGTAGCGTAACCTGTGTTTGCATCGGTAAAATAAACGGAATATAAACCCTCGTTGGTGCCGCTGGGTTGCGATATCCATGTGCCGCCAGCATTGGAAGTTTTATAAATTACTCCCAGGGAAGCGCCAAGTTCCCAGCCTACTGCGTATCCTGTATTGGCATCTGAGAAATATACTCCATAAAAGCGGGCAACAGTTAAGGTTGTGCAAGGCGACCATGTTGTTCCTCCGGTGGTTGTTTTGAGTATTGTTCCATTGTCACCCACGGCATAGCCAGTATTGACATCGGTGAAGTAAACTGAGTACAGATCATTGTTGGTACCGCTTACCTGTGTAGTCCAGTTTAAGCCTGCATTCGTTGTTTTAAGTATTGTTCCACTCAATCCAACTGTATAACCGGTGCCGGCAACAGGGAAATGAATACCATTCAGATTTTTGAAAGACCCGCTAACTAAAGGGACCCATTGTGCATTGCTTAATGTTGCAATAAGCGCCATGCTGATTAAGATGTAAAGTTTTTTCATGTTATTTTTAGATTATTTGTAAATGTGGTTATGTTTTATTATTTTTCTCCTATTATTGTTATCATCCTATTTGTAATGTTGTCAAAATTAATCAAAAATCCGGAATCAGCAAGGTACTTCAAAACCAAATCCCGACCTATCCTTGTCTTATAATATGAACTTGCTTTTTGAACCCATTTGTCATTTTCAAATTCGTGCAACAAATCTGTTACTCTCAATTTATCTGCAAAATACTCTATGAAGCAAGTTAATATCCTTTGCGAATCACTTTTTACCGGAATAAATCTATCCGTATCTGTCAGCTCGGTTGAATAGTCTCTGAATGTTAGAATTATTCTGCCATTTGGGGTCAATATTTCAAATGCATCCTTTATTAACTTTTCTATCTCAGCAAACGAATCCAAATGTGTTATTGTATCTCCACAGCATATAATCAATTCAGGCTTTGGGTTCGAATATTTTCCAACATTCCTTATATCGTCATCAAAAACCTCTACGGGCAAACTGCCTATCTTTAATTTAAGAGCATCCAGCAAGTGTCTGTTAAAATCAATGGCTTTAACCTTAAATCCCAAATCAGCTAACGCTATTGTTTGTATCCCATTACCGGCACCCAAATCAATGGCTAATCCTGCATCATCAGGCTTAATATTACTATCCATGCATAATGCCTTGAATATATCCTTATTCTTATCAAAATCACCAGTGTACCAGGAATAAAAATTCCCTAAGTGATTATCATAATGCTCTTTTACTGTCATGCTTTGTTTTATATTTATTGGTTAATAACCTTCTGGAATTGTTTATACCGCCGCACTATTGAAGCCGTGCAACTTTTTAGGCTATATTGTTGCCAAAATTTCCATTGTCTTTTTTTCTTTTTCAGATATTGTTTTTAAAATGTCAGATGCCTGTTGAATATATTTAAAGTCTTTCGTTTGACTTACTTTTTCAAATAATTCTGAAACAGAATTCCAAAGTTTTGCTGTTTCCACAAATGCTTCGTATGCTGATTTAAATTTGTCAAGCTTAAGTAAATCGAAACTTTCTTTTAGAAAATCCCTGTATAAGTTTCTGAATAATGCGCCGCCTGTTCCTCCTTTTTCCATCAGCATTGCCGATGTCTTAAATTCGTTTTCAATGTCTTTGCTTTGCCTGAACCATTTAACAATTTCGGAACTTGTTTTCAATATTCCCTTGTATCCTATGTTTGCAATCGGTGGATTCAAATATTCCTTTGCATTATTTCTAACTGCTGTGACAATAACTTTTTTTAAATCAAACTTATTGTCTGTCTTATGAAGTGTGTAATACAAATTTTTCGATGACATGGGTCCTTTTTCAGCTCTTGCTAAAGCTAAATTTTTCAAAGATGTTTTTACCATTCCACCTTGTTGTTTTGTGTCAACAACAAAAGCATAATTATTGTCGTAACCATACAGAGCAACGTAGTGTCCGGCGAAATGAAAAGGTCGTGAAAAATATTCAAGATAATAGCAGTCCAGTTTTAATCCCACTACTTGTCCATTGTCTGTTAACTCCTTTACATTGTCCCATGCCTTTTGCGAAGAAGAAGTTTCTTTAACTATTAACTCAAGGTTAAGATTCCTTGCAATATTTACAGTTAATGCATCTTGTTTAATTCGTCCTCCAATAAATGGAAAGTCCATCGTTTTCATATTCCAAAAAATATAACCCAAACCTTCACCTAAGCCAAAAAGCATAGCTTCAGATAAGTCAATGCCAAGTTGCCTCAACAAAGTTCCTGTTGCAGTTGTTTCGCAATGTTGACCAACAAATGGTTTGAAATTTTCTATTGTCATAATTTTATAATATGTGTTTTAATAGCTCACACATGATGCTTGCGCGTTTGCAGAGCATACAAGGTTCCCCTCTGAAGTTGTTGAAAATTTATCGGTTGTTGTCTTATGCTTTATATGTCGAAACGCTTGTTTGCCGCCGGTTATACAAATTCGCTTTTAGTGTACGGCTTTCTCCTTATCATTGTCCTTTACAAGAAGCGTCTTGCAATTTATTTCCGTTAAATTATTTTTCAAAGTTAATAGAACAAAAGTCATAAAAATTAATTGTGCAATAAGCATCCAGTATTTTATTGTCCAGTTTAATAAACCAATATCACCAATATGTTGCCTGAGCAAAATTAAAAGTAAATTGTTATGAATTACATCAATTGTAATTATTATTAAAGTCAAAATAACTCCAGCCTTAGGTCGGATTATAAGTAATGAGGCTGCTATGATGTCAGCAAAGGTTAAGCAATCCCAAAAAACTGTTGAGATAAAAGGATGATCGGTATTGTGGGCGAAAATTCCATTACCTAAAATCCAAATTATATGTGTAGAGGCTCCTCCCAGCATCGAAACGCATTGAATTGCTAAGAAGATTCTTGTCTTATTGTTTAATTTTTGGAAAAGCATTCTCTTATTTTAATCAATTTCTATGTATGCGAGGATATCTGTTAATTGTCTGTAATAAACTGATCTTGCTTAAAATTCCGAAGGTATGATGTTATGATGACACATATTCTGGGTTTTGGCATTCTCTGTACTCTGTTTTCTATAATATTGTCATCCCTCCGGGATTTTTAACAATGAGTAACATCAGTACTTAGTGTTTCTGTGTGTTCTGAGTGATCTTAAAGTTGAAAAGAAAATTATCCTTAAATCTATGCTACGTGAATTATTTTTCAAAATTACAAAAATTATTTGCACCTCATAAAAAAATAATCAAAAACATTATTCCACCGAATTATTTTGTGCAGTTTACCCCGTTGGATATTTTTCAGATTTAATGATGAGTCCACTCCGATAAGTCCAATGATGTCGCGCGTTTCCCAACGCGTGCCCCCCAAATTTCCAATTTCCATCTTATCATCTATTTTCTATACTCTTAGCTTTGGGACAATATCATTTAATTATCCATTGAGTGATCCTGCTTATCCATTCTGTACTTCCATTTATCCATTGAGCACTCTTACAAATGTATCAAGAGCATTTACTGGAGCATCAAGCGCTCTCACGGAAGCATAGAATGCTCTTACAAATGCATAGAGGGCATTTACTGGAGCATCAAGCGCTCTCACAGGTGCATTAAGCGCTCTCACGGAAGCATAGAGTGCTCTTACAAATGCATCGAGGACATTTACTGGAGCATTGAGCGCTCTCATAGGTGCATTGAGTGAATTTAATTGAGCATCGAGCGCATTTAATTTAACATTTAGCTGACTTAATGGCATGTTTTTTCACTTTATTGTAGCCTCAACAAGTAAAACATGATATTTTTATGCCATTATGTCAGCAAATGGATAATGATGGCGCCCGTTTCAAACGCGTACCCGCAAGAAGCGTATTCTATCAATGACTTATTGTAAACTTTCCGCTTTTCAATGATTTATTTCCTTCTTTCAATACAATGGAATAAAGATAGTCGCCGGCTGCCCACGTGGAAACATCCAGGTTAAGCGTGGTGGTTCCTGACAAGGCATATACAAAAAGCTGCTGCCCGTGGATATTATAAAGCTTTACAAGTACCAATGAACATGGCGCCTGTTTGAACTGAAAGCTTATTCTGAAATTGGCAGGTTGTGGAAATATCTTCAATCCGTCAACCAAAGAAGAGCCATCAACCTCATGTATGCACGAAGGCGGAACGATGACCGAACATTGTGAAACGGGGTGAATTTCGTTCCAGCAATGCACCGTATCATATACAAAGGGTCCGGTTATCAGCACATGCTCGCCCACATTTGGCAGGTAAGTAGTATCGCTCCAGTTATCGCAGGCGGCATGAATAAGCGCGCCATCGGTGCCACCGTCAATAATGATACCTTTACATATTTCCTCCACATTGAGGCATCCCGGAAACTGAAGCAGCGAATCAGTACCCAGGCACCGCGCCTGGAATTCAGGAGTACGGTAACTAACCATCCAGGCAAAGGCCGGATCGGGTAGTGTATAAATGTGGTAATCGGCATCACCTGTCAACAAAGGCGGATCTAAAAGCTCTATGAGTGCTCCTATGGTTACACAACTGTCGTAGATAGGTAGCCTGTTGTTAAGATAGGTGTGGTTCCAGTAGGTTGTGTCGCACAAGCCTTGTCCGAAAAATTCAGATTTCGCAACGAAGATGCATAAGGCAATAAGAAGGAGTCTCTTTTTCATTTGATTTATTTTAAAAAGTCATTAATAGTCATTGATGGTCATTGGGTCATTTCTAAATCAAAAATCAGAAATCTCAAATCAGAAATAGTCATTGGTCATTGATTTTAGAGATACAAAACTAGCGGGATCTGAAAAAAACTTTATTAAGCAAATCTTATGTTATTGTTACCGGATAATTAATTTTTCGCGGGGCTGATTTTTGCAAAATTTCAGCACGGTGAGTAGGCTCAACGGATCGTTGGAAATGCCACAGAAGCCATTATCAACAATGAGTTTCATGGGTTTTGTATGGGCAGGGGAACAAGCCGGAAAGCAATGGTAAGGCTACAGATTGAAGTGACAGTGCTGCCTAAAACTTAACCCTGGCTTAACGATAAGATAACTTTAGCTTTTCATTTGCCAAAAAGCTATGAAGTAATTTTGCACTATATTAATTTAGTGTTAACTGATGAAGAACAAAGAGGAAATAAAAATGGAGTTCAAGGATGAACTTGAACATGAACTTTCATTTTTCAAGGCAGATAAAAAAAACAAATATCCGGATAGCAACAGCATAAAAATTGACCTTCACTGCCACGATCATAACAGTGATGTTCCCGACGAATTGCTGGGAAGGATCATGAATGTTCCTGAGACCTGGCTCAGCACTGATCAACTTGTGGAAACACTCAGGAAAAATGATTGCAATGTGATCACGGTCACCAATCATAACAATGCCCGTTCGTGTTGGGATTTGCTTGATAAAGGAATGGACATACTGGTGGGCGCTGAGTTTAGCTGCACAGTTCCCGATTTCAATATTGGCATACATGTGCTGACCTATGGTTTTGACGAGAAACAGGAAAAAGAACTGAACAAGCTGCGCAAAAATATTTATGCTTTTCGCGAATACACTGCGGCAAATAATATCCCTGTGATCTGGGCACACCCATTGTATCATTACAGCAAAGACAAAACGCCGTCGCTTGAATTCTTCAACAAAATGGCGCTTGTCTTTGATTGTTTTGAAACACTGAACGGGCAGCGCGACACCTGGCAGAATATGCTGGTGAAAGTGTGGCTTGAAAGCCTTACACCGCAAAAAATTGATGAAATAGCAAAGGCTACGGGCATCAGGGCAGACCAATATTGCAAAGACCCGTACAGGAAATCAATTTCGGGAGGGTCCGACAGCCACATGGGCATATTTGCAGGTTCAACGGGTTCATATATTCATATACCTGACCTTGCAAAAAGGTTGAAAAAGACCAGCGCATCGCAACTGGCGCTTGAGGCTATAAGGAATGGAAATGTCCGCCCTTACGGCTCGCATCAGAACAGCGAAAAACTGATGATCACTTTTCTCGAATACGTGTGCCAGATAGCCATTCATGGCCGGGACCCGGGATTGCTGCGCATACTTTTGCACAAAGGAACTTCAAAGGATAAACTTATAGCACTTGGTGTGTCGAACGCATTTGCCGAGTTGCGGCGACACAAAGTAACGATGAGTTTTATTGAATTATTTCATAATTGCTTTGCAGGAAAAGCGCCCGGATTTACAAAAAGATTTTTTGTGCCGAAAGATTACAAACCTGTTTTTGATGATGCGCTGAACATTGCCGCCACGCATAAAAAAGGCGGACCCACAATAGTGAAGGATTACCGGGATTCAGTTTATTCCATCAATACAAAATTGAATGAAATTCTTTACGGAAGGCTTATGAAGAAAATAAATAAGTTTACACAAGAAGGATCCTTAGACAATTTGAATATTGCCGGATTGCTTGAAAAGCTTGAGATGCCAAGCGATGTCAGGTCGTACATCAGCAATGATAAAAAAAACAAAAGCGGCAGGATAAGCAACCCGGACCTGGCAGAGTTTCTTGACGGGCTTTCATTTCCTTTTCTTGCCTCGTCACTCATTCTTGCAGCAAATTTTACCAGCGCCAAAGTCATGTACAACGACCGCCCGCTGCTGCAGGAATTTTCGAAACAAATCGGCAGGCTTGAACACCCAAAAAGGATGTTGTGGTTAACCGATACTTTTGAAGATAACAATGGTGTTTCGATGGTGCTTAAGGCCATGCACCGGGAAATAAAAGAAAAGGATTTGCCAATTGATTTAATAGTTTGCAGCAATAATCTCGATACGGATGATCACCTGATAGTGATGAAGCCATTGGCGGAATTCAGCCTTCCTTTTTACAAACAACAGCCTGTACGAATTCCAAATTTTATGGACATTCATAAAATTTTCCAGGAAGGAAACCACGACCGGATAATTTGTTCAACTGAAGGCATCATGGGGCTTGCGGCTATTTACCTGAAAAATGCATTTAGTGTAAAAGCGCATTTCTTTATCCACACCGACTGGATAGTTTTTGCTAAGAAGGTACTGAATATTGACCGTTCAAACCTGAACCGTTTCCGTCGTCTTTTGCGTGCGTATTACAAAGCATTCGACAGTCTTTTTGTACTTAACACTGATCAGCAAAAGTGGCTCACGGGGCGTGAAATGGGTTTTGAAAGTTCCAATGTCCACCTTACAGCGCATTGGGCAGATCCTTGTTTTACTGTTCAGCAATCTACGAAACAAGATGCTTTTGGATTAGATGACAATTCACCTGTCATACTGTTTGCAGGCAGGCTGAGCCAGGAAAAGGGAGTGATGGAATTGCCCGAAATTTATACAATAGTTAAAAAGTATATCCCGAATATACAAATAGTCATTGCAGGAACAGGACCCGCTGAAAAGGAAATCCGCAAAGCACTACCCGAAGCTACATTTTTGGGATGGGTTGACCACACTGATCTGCCTGCTATTTATTCTGCCGCCGACCTATTGATTCTTCCTTCAAAATTCGACACTTTCAGCTGTGTGGTTCTTGAATCGCTGAGTTGCGGATTGCCTGTAATAGCTTATAAAAGCAAAGGCCCTAAAGATATTATACAGGATGAAAATTGCGGGTATATTGTTTCCAGTAAAAATGAGATGTGTGAGAAAATCATCACATTTTTTAAGGATCCCAAACAACAAAAATCCTTCCGGAAAATGGCACTGAAAAGAGTGAAAGATTATGACAAGAATAAGATCATGGAAGAGTTCTTAAAAGATTTGGAATTTGAAATTTGAAACTTGGAATTTGGAATTTGGAATTTGGAATTTGGAATTTGGAATTTGATCAGCACTTATGATTAACCAGGGAAAGTTCATTTGGTGGAAGCACGGTGTGATCTATCACATCTATCCGTTGAGTTTCTATGATTCAAACGGAGATGGCAAGGGTGATATTCCCGGGATCATTCAAAAGCTTGACTATATTGCGGAGCTTGGTGTTGATGCAATATGGATCTCGCCTGTTTACCTTTCACCAATGATGGATTTTGGCTATGATGTTTCAAATTATCGCGAGATTGATCCTGTTTTTGGCACGCTTGAAGATTTTAAAAACTTATTATCGGCAGCACATTCAAAAGGAATAAAAGTGATCATGGATATGATCATGAACCACACTTCGCACCTTCATCCCTGGTTTATTGAATCACGATCCTCGAAGCTTAACAATCCTAAAAGGAACTGGTACATTTGGGAAAACGCTGATAAAGGACTAAAGCCAAATAACTGGAAGTCGGCATTGGGTGGCAGTGCGTGGGAATATGATACATTAACCCGGCAATATTATCTGCACACTTTTCTCAAAGAACAACCTGACCTGAATTGGCGTAACTCGCACATGAGGAAAGCATTTTTTGACGATATTGAATTCTGGCTTAAAATGGGTGTTGACGGCTTCAGATTCGATGCCATCAACATGATCGTAAAAGATAATCATCTCAGAAATAATCCTCCTTTTTTTGGATTTTTCCATTACAAAAAAACATGGGCAACCAGAAACCAACCGGTATCATACGCAATTGTGAGAATGTTGAGAAAACTTCTGAATAAATATGAAAATATTGTTAGCATTGGTGAAATATACACATTGCCACCAGGTAGTCCTGCTATTTCGGCAAGTTACCTTGGCAACGGAACAGATTCATTGCATCTGACGTTTGATTTCTCATTAATTTTCTGCTGGTGGAATGCCCAGCGTTATTACAAATGCATCAGGGATTGGTATAAGCATATCCCCGTCAAAGGATGGCCCAGCATTGTAATGTCCAACCATGATCTGAGCCGCAGTATAAACAGGTTTGGCACTGGTCTTCATAAAAAAGAAAAAGCAAAAGTGGCAGCAGCGCTTATGCTCACTTTAAAAGGCACTCCTTTTATTTACTATGGCGAAGAGATAGGAATGTTTAATTCAAAGATTGGGAAATCGCAAATTAAAGATCCGGTAGGAAAAAAGTTTTGGCCATTTTATCGCGGAAGAGATAAAGCGAGAACGCCCATGCAATGGAACACTCAAAAAAATGCAGGATTTACTGAAGGCTCTCCCTGGCTTCCCGTTCATCCTGATTTTATTGAAAACAATGTTGAATCACAAAAGGAAAATCCAGGTTCAATATTTAATGTTTACAAAACACTTATCAAATTACATAAAGAACATAAGCCTTTGCATGCAGGAGAATGGAAACCTATATTGCGTGGAAAAGATGGAGTACTGGCATATTCCAGAACTTGGGAGCATGAAAAAATAATTGTAATTCTTAACTTCACTTCGGGTAATAAAAACATTAAAATAAAAATTAGTACACAGTGGAAAGTGCTTTTTTCAACACACAAGCCGAAAGGAGAACCATTGAATTTAAGAGATTTTGTGTTGTTACCTTTTGAAGCAATTTTACTTGAACGATAGTTTGTAGAATAGAAATAGGATGAAGATTGATTTTACCTGAACTCCAAAAGTTAACTATTATTTAACCTGAACCCTGCATTAATTTTTTCTTACTTTGCATTACAAACATTCTTAAACATAATTCTTATGGAAACCAAAAAAGCAAAAGGCGAAAAGAAAGCCGATCATGAATTGAGAAAGTTCAGTGTAGAAGTGGCTGTTATGTTAGGTCCGGATTTTACTATTGCTAAAGCGGATGAAATTTACAAGTATTTAAAAACAGGTGTGGTTGCCAAACCCGTTGTAGCAACTAAGGTTGCAGCTTCAGGAAAGAAATAATTATTTTAAACAAGTTATTGGTTGTCGTTACGAGGGAGGGATTAATTTTTTTGTAGAAAGTTAATGACGCGCCCTACTATTGACTAATGACCATTGACTAATGACCATTGACTAAATTGGTCATTCTTTTATCAACTTAAAGGATTGCCTGGTTTTTGCCCCAATCTGAATAAAATAGTATCCTTTCTGCAATATTGAAATATCAATTGTTGTAAGCGCATCCGACAATTTTCCTCCTAAAACAAATCGTCCCAACAAGTCAGAGATAATATATTCAGATCCTTGTTCAGTGGTATTTGATCTGATAAAGATTTTTTCGTTTGCGGGATTTGGAAATATTCTTATTAAAGATCCGGAATTGGAATCTGCAACCTCTGTAGAAATATCTTTGACCCAATAATAATCCTCAAAGACCAATGGCCGGAATGGACAAGTGTCGTTGACAACAGTAAATTTCAGGCTGTCGTTTTGCATTACAAATGTATATTTTCCGGTATCTGGATAACACACATACCCCGGTATATCAGTAATGCTAAAGTTATTCCCGTTTTCCACGAAGGTTGAAACAGTATTATAATTTACATTGTTATGGCTATAAATTAGTGTATTGGTTCCAAACCGGAAATAATTGTAAAATGTACTTGTAGTATCATACACGATCCATGTTGTTCCTGGTAAAGATTGAGAATAAACGTGATTATTCCTCATCACAATAATCAGAAGAAGAAGCGGAAAAATCTTTTTCATGTTTTACAGTTTTTCAATTTATGTTGAATGATTTGTTCGGATTGTTCTCATTACCTAATATGCTTTTTGCATTTCCAATTGTTTTCCGAAGGTTTCCTTTTCTTTAAACAAGCTAAGATCTTTCTGAATAAACTTTTTGTAAACCTCAAGTATAAGCCCATCTGAAAGACCGATTCGCGGAACATAGATGCTTTCGCAGTGAATTAATTTCATAATAAGGAGAAATATTTCTACTGCAGGAATAATAACATCTGCCCTATCCGGGCGCAAGCCCATTTTTTCAATTCTTTCTTTAAGCGACTTGCTTTTCAGATGTCGGTATCCTTTCTTCATTTCTTCCAGGCTAAGCACATTGTTGTAGCTTTTACCATACAGCTTACTTAATTTATTAATGTTGCCACCTGATCCAATCAGGTAAATGTTTCCGAAATTATTTTCAAAATTCATCAGCCAGTTTTGCAGCCTTACCCATTCATTGGTATTGTCAGCGCCATTCAGAATTCGTAAAGTTCCCAGCTTAAAAGAATTTGTTGCAATCAAAACATTATTTCTGATAATGGAAATTTCAGTACTGCCTCCACCAACATCTACGTACATTGCCAGCTCATTTTTATGGGAGGTGTTTAAATTATTGGCAGCACAAACAATCCGGGCTTCTTCAATTCCATCAATAATATTGATATCAATTCCTGTTTCAGCATATACCCTGTTCAAAATATCTTTGCTGTTAGCTGCTTCACGCATGGCCGATGTTGCACAGGCTATATAATCAAGCGGATTGTAAACGTCAATAAGTAATTTAAAAGCTTTGAGAGTTTTTAATAATTTTGAAACCCTTTCTTCTGAAATTTTTCCAACAGTAAAAACATCTTCACCCAGTCGCAAAGGCAATCTTATGAGGGAAGCTTTTTCCACCGTTGGCACTTCCTTCGGAAGAAAAACGTTAGCAAAATAGAGTCGTACTGCATTTGTCCCTATATCTATTGCTGCAAATAACATTTTTGATATTGTTTAATTTTTGAGTTGAGATTGGTTGAGGTAATTGAAAATTTCTATTTGTGAACGATGGCGTGTACGTGTTGTAGCAATGTTTTTATACGCATTATAATTTTGAGATGAGAGCAGCCTTGACTTTACATTATCACCCAGCTGTAAATTCAAAATATCTATCATTTCTTTCTGAAGGTTTTTGTCAACAATCGGGCATGCAATTTCAATGCGATAATCAAAATTACGCTGCATCCAGTCAGCGGAAGTAATATACATCAACGGATCATCATCGTTTGAAAATACCAGTACCCGGGAATGCTCAAGAAAACGGTCAACTATGCTAACAATTTCAATGTTGTCGCTAATTTCAGGAACACCAGCTTTTATTATGCACGAACCACGAACAATAATTTTTATCTTCACTCCTGCCATTCCTGCTTTTAAAAGTTTTTGAGCAATCACGGGATCAACAAGACTGTTCAACTTAAGAATGATCCAGGCATTTTTCTTTTTTCTTGAGTTTGCTATCTCCTTATTGATACACCTGATAAAATGATCCCTCATGTTATAAGGTGAAACCACCAGAGTTTTAAATTGCGGAAAGGAAAAATTATTTTCAAGGAGATTGAAAATTTTATCTGCTTCTTCTGTGATCAGTGGATTTGCCGTAAGCAGGTGATCATCGGCATAAATGCATGCGGTGTCCTCATTAAAATTCCCGGTTCCAATGCTTGCATAAAAAATTTTGTTTTTGCCCTCGAGCCTTTTTATCAGTATGATTTTTGTATGCACTTTTAAACCTGGCATTCCATGGATGACCTTTACACCTTCTTCGAATAGTTTTTGAGCCCATTGTATGTTTGCATGTTCATCAAAACGTGCTTGCAGTTCAAGGCAAACAATAACAGTTTTACCATTTCTTGCTGCATTGATAAGTGCATTCACAATTTTAGAGTCTTTGGCAAGCCTGTAAAGAGTGATCTTTATTGAAAACACTTTTGGGTCCATTGATGCCTCACGCAGTATGTTTAGAACATGGTCGAATGATTGGTAAGGGAAGTGAAGTAGAATATCAGATTTTTTTAAAATTCGAAAAACTGATAACTGCTTTGAAAGTTCTTTATGCGAACCCGGCTCAATGTGCTTATAGAACAGCGCCGCATTGCCTAATTTTGGAAAGTTAATGAAATCTTTAAAATTGTGATACTTTCCGCCCGGCACAAGTGTATCCTTATTCGTTATGTTGAAAAAATTCATCAAAACCTTGAGAAGATTGTGTGGTATTTTTGCATCATAAATAAACCGTACCGGCTCTCCTGTAATTCGCTGTTTCAGGCTTTGCGAAATGGTTTCCATGAAACTTTTTGAAATATCATTATCAATGTCAAGTTCTGCATCGCGGGTAAATTTAATAATGTAAGCTGCATCGGCAGTAAATCCCATAATACTAAAAATGTCGTTCAGACAATAACGGATGATATCTTCAAGCAGAATAATAAAAGTACTGTTCCCCGTTTTTGGTAAAATGAAAAAGCGGGAAATAATGTCAGTAGGAACTTTTATTAAAGCATATTCCTGCTTGCTTTTCTTTTTTCTCTTGTTCTTTAGAATAACTGCAAGATAAATTGATTTGTCTTTCAGCGTAGCATCCCTTGTCAAATTCCGGATGATGATTGGAAACAAATTAGGAAGGACTTTTTCTCTAAAATACTTTCGAACAAACTTACCCTGGTTAATATTCAGTTGCTTTTCGTCTCTGATAAAAATTTTATGATTTGCCAATTCCACAAGGATTTCATCATAGGCAGCCATGAAATCATTTTGTAATTTCAGGACTATATGATTTATTTCATTCAGGATTTTTTTGGGACTGAAACCACCATATTCATTTTTACCACCATCATATACAACCAGCCGGTTCAGAACAGCCACTCTGACACGAAAAAACTCATCAAGGTTGTTTGAAAATATTCCCAGGAATTTAATTCGCTCAATCAGTGGAGTGGATTTGTCCATTGCTTCCTGCAACACCCGTTGATTGAAATATAACCAGCTTATGTCACGATTTATAAAAACTGATGATTCCTGTTTGTTTGGCATAAATTAAATAAAGAAGGAAAATTACACAGTGAGGAAATTTAAGAGCAGCCTTTCAAAAAGGCTGCTCTTAACAAAACTAAGTTTCTAAACCAATAATCTTCATTCTACATTCGAATAATATTTTACAAAATTAAAGATTGTGTCCCCTTTTCATGTTAAGCCAGTATTATCACTTCGTTAATAAATTATTAGTTTTTACACTTCGAATCTGAAAACAATTTCTAAGACATTACCATCTTAATAAGAAAAGCCATCAAAACCCAGTCATTTTCTTCACTTCTTTCCAAAATCGTCCTGAACAAAGAAAACCTGTCCCATTTTGGCAATTAATTGATGTTTCTGCTTTTTGGCATGACAACACATTCTGCTGATTTACTGCATTTGGCATGGTTGTTCATTCCTTTGGCACAACTCTTGGCTATTCATTGGCATTATAAACCATAAAAAAAACAAAACAATGAAAAAATCAATTATCCTCTTAGCAGGAATGTTCGTGATGGCGCTCAGCATCAACACAAACGCACAGACAGCAAGTTCAACAGCAACCGCTTCAGCAAGCGCTCGCATAGTAACACCGCTGGAAATTACAAAAAATGTAGATCTCGCTTTCGGTAACATAGCTGCCGGTCCAAGCGCAGGTACAGTAACAATCGCAACTGATGGAACAAGAAGCGGAATAGGTGGAGTTACCCTCATCGCTGCCGGAAACGTTAGCAACGCTGCTCAGTTTTCAATCGTTGGTTATCCTTCTGCAACTTTTGCAATTTCATTACCTTCTTCAATCACTATTGCAAATGGTGGTTATTCAATGACAGTAG
>CAISZK010000015.1 GCA_903889915.1 uncultured Bacteroidota bacterium | reverse complement strand
GATCAGGTGGGGTCAATTCAGCAGACCAGCACAGGCGATATAGCAATCATAGGATGGACTGTTAGTGTATTCTGGCAAAGTTTTCTTGTAACTCTCAATTCAGCTTATACTCCTGTTTCAGGTACAACATACAATTCGTTTATTGGAGGATTGTTTACAAAAGGAATTCAGGTGCCTGGCGGTTATGTGATCGGTAGTATGATCGGATCAACCGGTTATCAACTGCACATGATCAAAACAGCTCCCAATGGCATCAGCGGATGTAATGAAACAAGTGTTACACCTGTTCAATATAACTATACACCTTCCGTTTCATCAATAACTCCGTCGGTTTATACTGTTGGCAGCGCAAGTACTTTTACTGCAAGTTTAACTGATATAGCACCTGTGACGAATATTGAATGTATAGTTCTGCCACTTGTTGCTGATGCCGGATTTGATCAGACTATCTGCAGCGGAGTTTCAACATCTATTGGTGGAACCCCAACTGCAAGTTATGGAGTACCCGGATATACATATTCCTGGTCTTCTCCGTCAGGATTTACGTCATCAGATGCAAACCCTATTGATTCGCCCACAGTGACCACCACCTACACTGTCACAGTTTCCGATGCTTCAGGTGCAACAGCAACAAGTTCGGTAAATGTTTTTGTAGTACCGATACCTACCGCAACAGCATCAACCAGTGGTCCTGTTTGTATAGGCGGAGTCCTGGCACTTACAGGCGGTGACAATGGCATGACAGCATATAACTGGACAGGACCAAATGGCTTCACCAGTACCGAACAAAGCCCAACAGTTTCCAACAATGCTACTGCTGCAATGGCCGGCACTTACACATTAATTGTTTCAGACGGTACCTGCTCAAATACTGATTCCACAACTCTAACAGTGAATCCGCTACCAATTGCAGAAGCCGGCAATGATGTTACGATTTGCCAGGGCACATCAACAAGTTTAAATGCTACAGGAGGTGCAACGTATTCCTGGAGCCCGGGAACCGGATTAAACAATCCCAATGTGGCAAGCCCTATGGCAAGTCCTATGGTAAGTACAGCATATACAGTAATAGTTACAAGTGCTGCGGGATGTAGTGCCGCTGATAGTTTACTCATAACTGTGAAACCAGCTGCCCCTGTAAATGCAGGACTTGATTCAGCAATTTGTATTGGAGAATCAGTTCACCTTTCTGCAACTTCAGCCGGATCCGGTACTTATTCCTGGAGCCCTGCAACAGGATTAAGTGCAACAAATATTCACAATCCTATTGCCACACCCAATACGACCACAACTTATGTGGTTACATTATCTTATTCAAACGGATGTTCAGCAACGGATAATGTAATAGTTACTGTGAATCCAACACCCACTTTAGTACTGACAAGCGATCCTCCCGGATTTGTCTATACCGGTCAGATCATTACAATCACTGCCACTCCGACACCTGCTGATGTTAATGCAGAATACTATTTTTATGTTGACAACATTCTTGTTGAATCAGGCATGAACAATGTTTTTCAAACCAATTCTCTCACTACCGGTCAGGTGGTTTCTGCAACAGTTTTAGAAAACGGTTGTATGAGTTTAATTGATTCTATCAATCCTGACATCAAGCCCATTCCTAATGCATTTATCCCGGATGGTGATAACGTTACCAACAGTAAATTTGTACCCGGATTAGACCTTACAATTATTAACCGCTGGGGTCAGCAATTGTATGAAGGAACTGAAGGATGGGATGGTAAATATAATGGTGATCTGGTTTCTGCCAGCACGTATTTTTATGTTATTCGCTTAAAAGATTTGCAAAATGTTGTCACAGTAAAAAAAGGATCGGTAACTGTCATCCGGATTAATAAATAAAAAAATATGAAAAAAGGAATCCTTTTGCCTTTGTTTATTTTTTTGATTGTTTTAAGTTTCAAAAACAAAGCCCATTCACAAAACAAATTCCAGATTGACTACTATAGTAATTTTAGTACGATGGATATGGATATCTTTACGGGTGTTAAAAAAACATCAACGGGATATGCGATGGCGGGTATGGTTGATGGTATTAGTTTGCCAATCATTCAATCTATGCTGGTCAATACGGATACATCAGGAACAGTACTGTGGGCCAAAAAAATCAAAGACGGCGGGTTTCTTTCATTCAAAAATCTTTATGTAAATGATCTGCAAACAACATCTGCCGGTGGTTACATTATGACGGGCAGTTTCAATGATAACAGTGCCATGCTGCTTAATGTAAATTCTGCAGGGGCTTCTGTTTTCTCTTATTCTTACGGCAAATCACCACATGAGTTTGGAAATACTGTAAAGCAGACATCTGATGGAGGCTTTGTGGTTGCAGGAACAACAATGGGTAAGAGTATGAATACCGATAAGGATTCAACGAGTATTTACATTTTCAAAGCCAATTCATCCGGAGTTTACCAATGGGGAAGGTCTTATTCACTTACAGGTAGCCCCGTTTTCGACAGTCAGGATGCGGTGAATGATGTGGTGGAAGTACCCACAGGATATGTTTTTGCCGGATATAACAGTCAGAATAATTCCGGTGATACAACCACAAATATTTTGGTTTTCAAAACTGATGTCAACGGAACTATCCAATGGATGAAAACTTATGGTTCTCTAAGCTCTAATGAATCGGCAAATTCAATTAAACTTTTATCAAATGGTGATCTGCTTGTTGGTGGTTATTCTGATCAACCTGCAGGAGGCTTTGAGTCCATTGCTGTTCTGGAGTTGGACGGAAGTGGTAATTTGGTTTCTTCAAGAGCTTACGGGTTGGGCATTGCTGATGAATTGGGCTCCATACAGCAGACAAGCAATGGTGGATTTGCAATTGTAGGATGGACCATTGGTCTTACCTGGCAGAGTTTTCTGATGACCCTTAATTCATCCTATACCCCTGTCTTTGCAAAGAAGTACAATTCATTTATCGGAGGATTATTTACAAAAGGTGAACAGGTTCCGGGCGGTTATGTTTTGGGCAGTATGATTGGAACTACGGGTTATCAGTTGCACATGATCAAGACCGATGCCAATGGTGTCAGTGGTTGCAATGAAACTAGTGTTACTCCTGTCCAATATACCTGGACGCCATCTGTGACATCTGTTACTCCAACAGTATATACAGGTGGTAGTGGAAATACTTTCACTGTCAGTTTGACTTCTGTGACACCAACAACTACGATTGATTGCATTGTATTGCCATTATCTGTCAGTGCCGGAAATGATCTGACGATTTGCAGCGGAGCAAGCACAACGATTGGAGGAGCGCCAACAGCTAATCATGGCACACCCGGATATACTTATTCATGGACTTCATCACCTTCAGGGTTTACATCAACAGCCGCAAACCCTTCGGTGGCCCCGACTGTTACAACTACCTATACTGTTTCTGTCACTGACGGCGCCGGCGGAATAGCCACTGATGTAATGACTGTAAATGTTAATCCTTTGCCAACCGTATATGCTTTAACAGGTGGTGGAAGTTATTGCGCAGGCGGAAGCGGTGTAACTATTGGACTGGGTGGATCGCAGTCTGGTGTGACTTATCAACTTCAGGTCGGCGGTGTAAATACAGGCTCAGCCGTCAGTGGTACGGGTAGTTCCATAAGTTTCGGGAATCAGACAACAGCCGGAAATTATACTGTGGTTGCCACTATTACCGCAACCGGATGCACCAGAATTTTGACAGGCGTTACTGTTACGATCAACCCTTTGCCAACAGCTTACAGTTTAACAGGTGGAGGCGATTATTGCACGGGAGGATCAGGCGTAACTGTGGGACTTAGCAATTCACAATCGGGTGTGAATTATCAATTGCAGGTTGGTGGCGTAAACAGTGGTTCTGTTGTTGCTGGCACCGGAAATGCGATCTCATTTGGTACGAATACTGCTGCCGGCACCTATACTGTAATTGCAACAAATCCCACCACAGGATGTGTCAATTCAATGACAGGAAATGTTGCCATTACCATTGATCCTTTGCCAACAGCTTTCAATCTTACCGGTGGCGGTTCGTATTGTATCGGTGGTTCAGGAGTGGCTGTTGGACTTAGCGGCTCACAAACCGGAGTGTCATATCAGTTACTTGCAAACGGAACTGATGCAGGCACTGCTGTTGCAGGAACAGGAAATGCTATCAGTTTTGGCAATCAGACAATAGCCGGCACATATACTGTTACCGCTATTAGTACTCCTGCAAATTGCACAGGCACTATGACAGGCAATGTCACTATCAACATCAATTCTTTACCAAATCCTAACTTGCCTGCCAGTGTTGGAACCTGTGTTGGACATAGTGTTACTCTTACTGCTTCCGGAGGAGGTAACTATGCATGGAGTCCTTCACCGGATTTAAGCGCCACAGATATTGCAAACCCCATTGCTTCTCCTGTAGATACCACAACTTATATGGTTACAGTCACAGATGGAAACGGATGTTCCAATACAGGTTCTGTTACTGTCAATGTCTATAATGCACCACCTGCCAATGCAGGTATTGATACTTCTTTGTGCAATGGAGCTTCCATACAACTGTTAGCTACCGGCGGAATATCGTATGCCTGGAGTCCCGGTTTAGGTTTAAGCGCTACCAATGTCCCTAACCCAAGTGCATATCCGGTTTCAACAACCACTTATCATGTTACAGTTACTGACGGTGCAGGTTGTTCTGCTTCCGATGATATTGTAGTTACGGTAAATCAACTGCCTTTCGCAAATGCAGGAACCGGTACTACTATTTGTCCCGGTGATTCAACCACACTGAATGCAACAGGAGGTGTTTTGTTTGCCTGGAGTCCTTCATTTGGTTTAAATGCTACCAATATTTACAACCCTATTGCACATCCTGCTGCAACAACAACGTATATTGTCACCGTTACCGATATTCATGGTTGCTCAAATACCGACGATGTAACCATCACTGTAAATACTCCCACTGCAAATGCCGGTTCGCCTGTCAGTATTTGCAGGGGAAGCTCAACAGTCCTCGGCGCTTCAGGAGGATCAACTTATTTCTGGAGTCCTTCGACAGGATTAAACAATGTGTCAATTGCAGCGCCGACAGCCAACCCAACCACAACCACCACTTATACTGTTTTGGTTACAAATGGTGCCGGTTGCACAGCTACTTCAAGTGTTACAGTTACCGTCAATCCTGTTCCTGTAGTTGAAGCAGGACCTAATGTGTCAATCTGTAAGGGATCTTCAACAAATCTTGCTGCAACAGGAGGAACAACTTATACATGGGGTCCTTCAGTTGGATTAAGTAATACAAATATTAATAACCCTGTTGCAAGTCCTGTAAATACCACAACCTATACTGTGACTGCAACGAATTCTTTCGGCTGCACTGCTACTGATAATTTAACTGTTGATGTCCTAGCGACACCAGTTGCAAATGCCGGCGCTGATCAGGCTATTTGCCTTGGCGGATCAGCATCTTTATCCGCAACTGGAGGCGGAAGCTATTTGTGGAATACAGGCGATACCACAGCTTTGGAATCATATTCTCCATCTTTTACCACCACTTATGTTGTTACTGTGTCTTATACTGACGGATGTTCTTCAACAGATGGGGTAATGGTTACAGTTAATTCAATTCCTGTAGTAACGGTAGCAAGTGATCCTGCAGGACTGGCTTATGTTGGTCAGACAATAACATTTACTGCCTCAGTCACTCCGCCTGACAATAATGTGACTTATAATTTTTATGTCAACAACACTCTTGTACAATCCGGTTCGGAAAATGTTTATCAAACGAATACGCTTACCAATAGCCAAACTGTTTCGGTTACGGTAACTGAAAACGGTTGTTCAAATTCAGCGTCAGTCGTAGGTTTTGAAATAATTCAGATACCAAATGCATTCATTCCTGATGGTGACAATGTGCTTAATAAAAGATTTGTACCCGGCCTTAAATTAACCATCATCAACCGTTGGGGGCAGAAGCTCTACGAAGGTAATGATGGATGGGATGGAAAATATAATGGCAACCTTGTTTCTCCGGGGACCTATTATTACATCATCAGCATTGATGATCTGCAGAGTGGAGTGACAGAGTTGAAAGGGTCAGTAACTTTAGTTCAGAAACAATAACTTTAGAAAATAAAAATGAAAAAGACAGTATTATTTATTATCGGGATCGTGCTCGTAAATATGCTTGCAGCACAAACTCCTTTGCAAAAAGCCGATTCATTGTTTAAAAATAAGGATTATTACAATTCCATTGCACTATACACAAAAGCGCTGAAGAAGGCTACGGGTGAGGAGTCAAAATATATTTATTACCAGTTGGGAGAATGTTACAGGAACGACAATAATTATCTGCAGGCTGAAGATTGGTATCAAAAAGCAATAAATGTTGGCACCACCGACTCATTGATAAACCTGCACATGGGCGAAATGCTGATCATGTCGGGAGATTATTCTACTGCCAAGACCTATCTTGAAAAATATCTGAAAGACAACCCAGGCAACAGAATTGCCAAACTCAGACTTGAAGCCTGCAATCTGGGTCTGAAAGGGCAGGAAGAGAAACCTGTTTATGAAGTAAAAGTTCAAAAAGACCTGAGTTCTACAGCCGGAGATTACAGTATTTCTTATTTTAAAAATAATAAGGTAATTATTTCTTCAACGAGGATAACAGGATCAGGTAAGATAGATCCGGGAACAGCTCAGGGTTTCTCCGATCTTTATGAATCCACCTATGATTCACAAAAAAGTTTATGGGGCAAACCTGTGAAAGTGAAAGGCAGCATTAACACCAGTTCCAATGAAGGCACTTTTGCTTTTGATAACAAAACCAATTATGGTTATTATTCACAGTGTAACGGGGCTTCAGGCAAGTTAAAGCAATGCAACATCATGTATGCCTATTATAATGAAGCTACAAATACCTGGGAAAATTCAAAGTTGTTGGATTTTAACAGCGAATCATTCCGCAATCAGCAGCAATGTCTTTCTGCCGATGGAAAAACTCTTTATTTTTCTTCCGATATGCCCGGAGGATATGGAGGCGCCGATCTTTATCGGATTCAAAAAGTAAGCAACACATGGGGGCAACCTGAAAACCTAGGACCAATCGTAAACAGTATCGGAAATGAAGGCTTCCCGTTTGTTTCCGGTGACACACTTCTGGTGTTTGCTTCCGACGGACATCCCGGATTTGGAGGACTGGATATTTTTATGAGTTCTATTAAAAATGGAAAATTTTCAAAACCTGTGAACATGATGCAGCCTATCAATTCCAGCGCAGATGATTTCGGACTGGTATTCAAAGATTCAAAGAATGCAGGGTTTTTCTGCAGCAACAGAACGGGTGGAGTAGGGGATGATGATATTTATTCCTACGACCTGATACCGGTGATCCTTACTGCCACCGGGACGATCAAAGACAAAGCTTCACTCAAAAGTATCGAAAATGCGTCTGTGGTTTTTAAAGGGAGTGATGGAAGTATTGACTCTGTTGCTACCGATTCCAAAGGAGTTTATGAATATGCAAAACTAAAACCAAATGTAAAATATTCGCTGAGAGTTACCAAAGATGGTTATCTCAATGACAGCAAAACACTGGCTGTTGGCAATGAACTTTATTCGAAAACATACAGCCTGGCAAAAGGAACCGACCTTGATTTTCTTTTAATAAAGATCACAAAGGAAGAAGTAAAAATTGATAACATTTATTATGACTATGATAAATGGGATCTGCGGGCTGAATCGAAAACAGAACTTGATAAACTTGTGAATATGCTGAAAGAAACTCCTGATGTCAAAGTTCAGATCAGTGCACATACTGACGAAAGAGGGGCTAAAGATTACAATATTGATCTGTCTCAAAAAAGAGCACAGAGCGTGGTTGATTATCTTATTGCAAAAGGCATCAGCGCTGACAGGCTCATTGCAAAAGGTTATGGCTTCTCAAATCCTATCGTGAAAAATGCGAAGACTGAAGATGAGCATCAGATGAACCGCAGAACAACATTCAAGATACTTAACTCTACCCTGTATGAGAAGAAGTAAAAAAATTAAGAAAGAAGAATTATAAACGATAATAAAGAATTGCAATTTTAAAATTAATTTTATTAAACCATAAATAAACAAGAACATGAAAAAAATCATCCTCACAGCGTTATTACTAGTCATGATGCAAATGGTAAGTGTTGCACAAAATGATATTCAATTCAGTAATTACATGTTCAGCGAGATCACTTACAATCCCGCTATGGCAGGAAGTAGTGGTAAACTTGATGCTGCACTATTATATAGACAGCAATGGACCGGTTTCGATCAGGCCCCGCAAACACAGGTGCTGAGTGTAAACAGTTATGTTGACAAAGTATCAGGCGGGTTGGGACTGAACATCATCAATGACAAACTGGGTTTCGAACACAGCCTTAATGTCAAACTCATGTATGCCTATATGCTGCGACTGACTGAGAACAGCCACCTCTCTTTTGGTTTGAGTTTCGGGATGGTTAACAAATCCCTGCAGGGATCAAAACTTATCTATGACGACATGACCGATCCGAATGCGGTTCTGAATGACCAGACCAAAACAAAACCGGATTTCGATTTCGGCATTGCATACAATTCAAAAAAACTTGCAATTGGTTTGTCAACAACGCATATTGCACAATCGTTGAAAGATGCTACTGTCTTAATAGTCCCGAGACATTATTATCTTTTTGCACAGTATAAAATCAAGGCCAGCGATAAGATAAACATTATACCTTCGTTAAAGGTAAGCACAGCTAAGTTTATTACCCAGGTTGACATTAATGCCATCGCTTATTACGGTGGTAAATTTTGGGTGGGAGCAGGCTACCGCACTGGCGATGCAGTTATCGGAATGTTGGGAGTTGATATCACCAAATATTTCAGGCTTGGATACTCCTATGATTATAACTCAGGTGGTGTAAAATCCTACAGCGGCGGCTCACACGAAGTGATCCTTATTGGCAGTTTCGATGTCTCCAAAAAAACAGTACAGACGAAAACACCGAGGTTTTTTAATTAAAAGATTTGAGATTTAAGATTTAAGAATTGAGATTTTTGATTTGCTTTCACCTTTACATTTTAAATTTAAAATTTTACATTTTACATTTCAATCATTTTTGATTTGAGATTTATTAGTCTATGTGAAGCCTATGCTCCTATGGTGCTATGTGGTAAAAAAACAATAACGGAAATTCACCTCAACAGACACAATAGATACATAGATTTGCACATAGGGAAATAGTCACTGAGTGACGGCATATTGGTAGAAAAAATAAATTTGGCTAATTCAAAGTCACGGAGTGACGACATTATGGTATAAACAATCAATCAAGCAAGCAATAAAGTCACGGAGTGATAACATTTTAAACGAAACTTTTCAAACATTTCAAACACTTCAAACATTCCAAACGTTTCAAAAATTCACCACAATATTCACAGCAGATACATAGATTTTCACATAGGGAATCATTCAGGACAATATTTTTTGCTTCCTGTTTTTAACCTTGTGGTTTTTTTTCAAAATTCTGAAATCAATTTATCGCCATCTCAAATTTTTTAAATACTTTCGCTACTTGTGTAATATTTTTGATTTTTCAGCGTTATATGAGATGTTGAAAGTTCATAATTGTCCGCTTTAAGTCAGCAACAACGGGGTTTCGGTTTATTGTTTAAGGTTTAAAGTTCACAGTTCAATGTTTAGTTTTAGTTAAAGAAAAAATCACAATCATATCGTTTTCACCTTTTAAAAATTAATTGCTTATCATGAAAAAAACCATTCTTTTGCTGGCAGTGTTCTACTGCATGCATGGATTTGCACAGGATGTAACTCCTAAGAAATATCAAAGTCTCCTTTGGGAAATTACCGGTAACGGGCTTAAAAAACCATCATACCTTTATGGTACAATGCACATCAGTAAAAAAGTTGCATTTCATCTGAACGACACTTTTTTTATTGCATTGAAAAGTTGCGACATGATCGCAAATGAATTCAATCTTGAGTCGTGGATGGACCTTAGGATGGATCTCACAAAAGCCCGCAATTCAATGGAGTATTTAAAGTATTATTACAGCTCTTCCCGTTTTTACGATGAAGCATTTAACCTGTATTCGCCGACATCAAAGGACCTGAAAGACATGCTTAAATTCTATCCTTATTTTGTGGATCAGATGTTATACCGCACCTATGAACAAAATGCCGATTATGAAGAAGACACTTATCTGGACATGTTTATTTTTCAGGCTGGGAAAAAACTGAATAAAATGATCGGCGGTCTTGAAGATTTTTTGAAATCAGAAGAGTCAGTGAACAAGGCACAGGCATACATGTATAATGACAACCTGACTGATGAAGAGAAAGAAAGAAACAGGCTTCGTCTTCAGGAAATAGAGAAAAAATACTCATCACGCTGGGACATCATGGATGATGCATACAGGAATGGTGACCTTGACGTAATTGATACCATTGAAAAACTGACTTACGCAAAACGCTACATGACCTACATGCTTTACAACAGGAATGTGATGATGGCAAACAGTATTGATTCGATCATAAAAAATCATACACTCTTTGCAGGTGCGGGTTGTGCGCATTTACCCGGCGACAGCGGCGTGATAAGTTTGTTGCGCAAAAAAGGTTATACCCTTCGCCCTGTAAATTATGCTTCAACGAGTGGTATGGATTCCAAAACCCGCACAGAGCTTGAGGATACAAGGTTTCCTGTTAATTTTACAGTGCAATATTCTCCCGATTCCACCTTTAGTGTAAATGTACCGGGTAAGATGGTTGAATATTCAGCACAAACTTACGGATCAAAAAGCTATATCTACAACGATCTTGGCAACGGAAGTTATTACTACATTAACAGACTGAATCATTTCGGAAAGCTTGCCGGTAAAACAGAGGACTATATTCTGCAAAGGATTGACAGCTTACTTTATGAAACCATTCCGGGCGAGATAAGCCTCAAGAATAAAATTACCAGCAACCTGGGATATCCGGGATATGAAATTGAAAATAAAACCAAGACAGGAGATAAACAACGTTACAGAATCTACATTTCCCCTGATGAGATTTTTATGTTTAAAATGAGCGGCAACGGTGAATACGTAGGCAAGGGAACCGAAGCCAATACATTTTTTGAATCCATTACATTTTACCAAAAAAAGAATAATTCATTTAAAGAAATTGTAAATAATAATTGTGGCTTTAAAGTGAATTTCCCTGAAACCTTTGTTCGCTACAAAGCCAAGGATGCAAGCGACGACAGGATGGAACTGATAACTTCAGGCTCTTTAAAATCGGATGATTATTATTTTATGACAGTGGCCAAACTGTATGATTATGACTATATCGAGGAAGATACTTTCGAGCTGAACATGCTGGCTGAATCCTTTGCCGAAACCATTGGTGATACCATCACTCACCGCTCACTTCTTCATGTTGGCGCTTATCCTGCACTGGATGCAAGTATGAAAAATAGCGGGAATATTGTCAATGTCCGTATCGTGATACGCGGAGCGAACTATTATATGCTTGGCTGTAAAAATTCCGATGCTGATAAAACAAAGGATTTTCTGAATTCCTTCAAGCTTACTGATGTTGCCTACATTAAACCCTTCAGGGATTACAAGGATACTGCTTTATACTTCAAAGTTAAGACCCAGTTTGAGGAAAACAAGTTCATTGATGAAATTAAAAAAGAGGAGGAGTCGCCCAGGTATGAATACAGCTATCATGACAAGGTGAAAAAATCAGAAGATTTTCTCCCTATCAGCAAATCACGTTACTTCATTTCAAATGAAACCGGTGAAATAATCAGTGTTGATTTCAATAAGTACAGCATGTTTTACCAGGTGAAGTCAATGGATGAATACTGGAAAAAAAGAACTGAAAACTGGGTGAAGAGAAATGGTATGTTTATCAATCATAAAAAGTCACTCGACAGCGGCAAGATCAGCGAGAGATCTTTTGTGCTTACCGATACAAACAGTACCAGAGGAATCATGGTGAAGATGATTCAGAAATGTGGTGTGCTTTATACATTGGCCGCTACCATTGACACAGTCGCAGGTCCCTCGAAGTTTGTGACTACGTTTTTCAACAGCTTTACACCTGCTGATACCTGCATTGGTGTTGACCTTACTTCTGACAAAATAAATGAACATTTGTTCGGCAAGATCTATTCAGCCGACACCAATGAAAGAAAAAAGGCAAGGTCTGCTATAGAATATGTGATCTATAACCTCACCGATGTTCACGCCAAGGCATTAATGAAATGCATTGCTGATACCGGATTCAAAAGGATTGACATCAAAGACAGGCTAAGCCTTATAAAAGCACTTGGCGGTCTTAAGTCAAAAGAAATTATTCCTTTCCTTGAAAAAATGTACGAAGATTTTAATGACTCAATCTCTGTTCAGCTTGCCGTTTTAGAAGCTGTTGCAGCGCAGAAAACTGATGTTGCAGCAAAGACTTTTACAAAACTGCTTGGCAAACACCTGATCGTTTCTTCAAGCGACGGTGATATTGAAGATATTTTCCAGAGCTTCAGAGATTCACTCGAGGTAGGGGCGAAGCTATTCCCTGAAATTTTAAAATACACACGCTACCAGGAATATCGCATTCCGATTTATGAACTTCTTGCAAAACTTATTGAAAAAGGAAAAGTAAAGCCTCATGTGTATGAACATGCCCGGAACGAGATGATCAGGGATGCACAGTATAACATGACACTTTTGATGTCAACCAACCAGGATAAATCACGATCAGGAAACTCTTATAATTATTGGGGTGATTACAATTACAGCAACTATAGTAACAATTATAACAGTGATTGGGGAAGCTATGATTATAATTCCAAAGAGGATAATGACCCTGCCAATAAATTGAAATCCTCAGAGAAAAAGATCTACAATTTTGCTGTCATCCTTTTCAGAAACTATTCAAACCCTACTGTGAAGAAAGAAATTGTCAATAAAATTATTACTTCAGGGTCTGATGATCTTGCAATTTCTGTGATCGCGTATTATCTGAAGAAAGGGGTAAACATCAACGATACCCTTTGGGATCATTTCTCTTCCAAGCCGGCAACACAGATATCACTTTACAGGTCGCTCTCTTATATTAAGCGAATGGATAAATTTAGTGTCAAAAATCTGAAGGAAGAAAAGCTCGCAGCTTCACAACTTTTTGCTGATGATTTTGACCTGAAAAAAGATTCTGTAGTGTTGGTTGAAAAGCGCTATGTGCAGTCAAAAAAGGACAGCGGTTATATCTACATTTTCAAAGCCTGTGCTCATGATAAAACCTTATGGAAGCTGGGCTACACTGGTATCCATCCAAAAGACACAACGAAAATAAATGTTGATCCTGAAGTTTTCGCCAATTCAAAAACTTTTGAAAGCGAAAAACAAATGATGGATGAAATTAAATCAATGGCAAAGAAAGTAAGAGTGCTTGGACGTAACAGGGTAAGCTCATACAGTTGGGGCGAAAACTATTATGGTAGTTACGGCAAGTACGGATACGGGGATAATTAATTAATATCCGGTTCCAAATTCCGGGCTCTTTGATCCTGGAATTTGGAATTTGGAATTTACCATGCGCATTGATATACTGACAATTTTTCCTCAAATGTTTGATGGGCCTTTCAACCAGTCTATCCTCAAAAGAGCTGTTGAAAAGGGAATCGCAGATATTCACATTCACGACATCAGGGATTTTACCACCAACAAACACAGAAGTGTGGATGATTATCCTTTTGGTGGTGGCGCCGGCATGGTGATGATGGTTGAACCCATTGCTCTCTGTATAGAAAAGCTGAAATCGGAAAGGGATTATGATGCGGTGATCTATATGAGTCCCGATGGAGAATTGCTTGATCAGAAACTTGCCAACAGGTGTTCCCTCTACAAAAACATCATCATCCTTTGTGGCCATTACAAAGGGATTGACGAGCGCATTCGTGAACATTTTATCACGAAAGAAATATCCATTGGTAATTACGTGCTAAGTGGGGGAGAGCTGGCCGCCGCTGTGCTTTGTGATTCTTTAATACGACTGATCCCGGGAGTGCTCAATGATGAGACTTCGGCACTGTCAGATTCTTTCCAGGACAATTTGATTTCACCGCCTGTCTATACCCGTCCTGCAGATTTCCGTGGATGGAAAGCTCCTGAAGTTTTGCTCTCAGGCAACGAAAAACTCATCAATCAATGGAAGCTGGAAAAAGCTATTGAACGCACAAAGAAAAGACGACCGGGGATGATGGAAGGGGAGTAGTCATTAATGGTCATTAGTCATTAGTTAATGGTCATTAGGAAATTCACGAATCAAAAATCACAAATTATTTGCGTCTGTGTGAAACCTTGTTTAATTATGTCCTTAAAAAATTTACCACAAAGACACAGTAGGTACATAGAACTTCACATAGGTCTTTCCTCGATTTTTCATAGAACTCTATGTGAAACCTATGTTTCTATTGTGACTATGTGGTAAAAAAATCAAAATAAATCTCAAATCAAAAATCAGAAATCGCAAATAGTCATCAGGCCATATCTGAAATAGCATGCCGTAACCTTAAACTTTAAACCTTAAATCTTAAACCTTAAACCTTAAACAAAATAACTAACCAATCTTCTCCAACCCTTCCTTCAGATCATCAATCAAAACCTCTGCATCTTCCAGTCCTATTGAAAAACGGACAAGATTTACAGGCATGTCAGGGACAACATCTCTTTCAATAGTTGCACACACAGGGAATATCAATGATTCATAACCACCCCAGGAAACGGCCATCTGGAAATATTTCAGGTTCTCGCAAAAGTCTTCTATTTTTGAAATATCTTTGGTTTTTAAAAGTACGGAAAACAGCCCTGTTCCGCATTTCATCTGCTTTTCAGCAATACCTTTTTGTAAATTATTTTCACAAAATGGGTAATAAATTTTTTCAATCATCGGATGGTCTTCCAGAAATCCGATAACCTTGCCTGTGGTTGCCGATACTCTCTCCATTCTAAGCGGCAGGGTTCTCAAACCACGCAGCAAAAGCCAAGCAGTGAAGGGCGCAATGATGCCTCCGAAAGTGAGAAATTCCTGTTTGAATATCCGCTCAATAATTTTTGATGAAGCACAGAGCACTCCTGAAACCGCATCACTGTGACCACCGATGTATTTTGTTGCAGAGTGAACCACGATGTCAACACCCATTTTTATTGGCTGCTGATAGATGGGTGACGAATAACTATTGTCAATAATGGTGATGATATTTTTTCTTCTGGCTAGCTCAACAACTGCGGGGATATCCTGCAATTCAAAAGTCATAGTGTTGGGACTTTCAAGATAGATCAAACTTGTCTTATCCGTAATGTTCTTTTCAAATTCACTAATATCCGTGCCATCAATAAAAGTAGTATGAACATCAAAACGGGGTAACAGGTTTTTCAGAAGGTTGTTCGTCCATGAGTAGGGGTTCTGCACACAGATCACATGATCACCGGCTTTCACATTTGCTATCACTGCTGTTGAAATTGCTGCCATGCCGCTGCCAAACACAAGCGCTTCGTCAGCGCCCTCAAGTGCAGCAAGCTTTTTGCAAAGAATAAGCAGCGTAGGATTGTTGCCACGGGAATAGATCAGGTGGTTCTTTTCATCTTTTAATGCCTGTCGCAGGTGATCGGTCTTCCTGTAGGAAAAGTTGCTGGTTTGTATGATGGGCGGAGCAATGGCGCCAAAATAATTTTCATTGTCTTCGCCAAGCCTGTTGATGATGTAAGAGATGTCCATAATTAATTATCTTTGCGCAAAGATAAAAAGAAATAGGTTTAACTGGGTATCGTGTGAAATAGTTTAATTTGCATTAAAAAAGATTATGCAAGATGAACAATTATTTGAATCTCTTTTAAATTTTGGAGAAGAATGGCATGTAACGAAAGTTGAGTATGTTGGTAAAGACCAATCTGT
>CAISZK010000014.1 GCA_903889915.1 uncultured Bacteroidota bacterium | reverse complement strand
TCCATCAAAACTAATCTTTGATACAGAGAAACAAAAAGCGAAAAAAATTAAATATCTGCAAGCTGAAGCAGCAAAATATGGGCTCATTTTACAAAAAGAGGCAAGCTGATATACAGACGGTAGCAAGCTACGTCATTGTAAAATTCGTAACGAATTCTTAGTTCAATGAAATAATTCAGACAAATTATTTTGAAAGATTCACTCATCACAATTTGCAAAAATTCCCTTCCTCTCTTATCGTTAATTTTTGGTAATAATATTTTATTATTTTTGGAAACGATTTTAAATGCCATTATGCGGAAATTGTACAATAAATTTTGTGATCTGAAAACATGGAAAAAAGCATCCGTTCTTTTTTTACTTTTTTTTACGATACGATTTATTTTCGGCATTTGTTCCGAATTCTGGTTTGATGATGAGGTTCAGATTTACCTCATCGGTGTGAAGTTTCATGCCGGCGGTCACTGGCCTTTTTTCGGTCCCGACGTGATCTATACAAATTCTCAAATTCCCGGCGCTCTGCAGGGTCTCCTGGTTGGCATTCCTTTTTATATCCTTCCGATCCCTGAATCACCTTACATCTTATTGAATCTGCTCTCCTTTTTTTCCTTATTCCTGTTAGGTTTTTACATAAAAAAATACCTTACTCCCGCAATCCCTGAATGGTTTCTGTGGGTTTGGATATTCACCGCGCCCTGGGTGATGAATTTTTCCACCCACATCGTAAATCCTTCCTATGTGCTGCCTGCTGCAATTTTATTTTTCGTTTCCTTCCTCGAAACCATTCCCGCGTTTCGGAAAAACTTTTTGAATTACAATCTTTCCTTTTTATTCATGGGGTTTTCATTGCTCTGGATATTCCAGTTGCACATGTCGTGGATACTGCTGATACCTTTTATTTTTGTTGCCTTTTTCTATGCACTCAGGAAGGGGGTTCGCCGGCTTTCCGTTTCCGCTTTGCTTTTTCTTGCAGGATGCCTGATCAGCGGAATATTTGTGATCCCTACATTTTTGAAGTTCGGTTTTTCTTCCGTGTCGGGTGGGGGAACATCGTCAAATGTTGTACTCAATCTGTCAAATGCCGCCGAAATATTCAATGTAATTATCCGCCTGTTGTCGCTTGCAAGTTTTGAAATTTCAAAGTTTACCGGTTGCAACACCAAAGAGAGGGTTCAGTTCCTTACTGAGAATATCTGGGCAGCGCCCTTTATCCTGTTTGCAATCATCATTGGCTTCATACAAATATTCTGGATGGTATTTTCTTTCTTCAGGAAATACGACATCGTTGAATGGAAAGCCATAAAAAAGCTGATGATCTTCGCCATCCTCGTAACCTTTATCAGTTTTCTTTTTTCCGTAAAAGGCCCTTCAACACATACATTCTACCTGATGCTTCCCCTGATGATAATTTATTCCTTTTATTGCTGGCAGCGACTTTTAAAACCAAAATGGTTAAAGATCATTGCTGTCATTTTCCTGTTTTCAAACCTGATGTTTCATCTCTCCCTGACATTGCACAACTACAAGTTCCACTCAATGTATAAAAACAGAAAAAGCCCCCTTGAGGCCATTCAAACCAAAAACTTTTACGCCCTCGGCAACCGTAGAAACTTCGACAAAAACCAATGACCAATGACTAATGACTAACCTCCCACTTCAGATCCATATCCCAGTTAGCTTTTGCCGTAATTGATGCCGGATAATAAAAAACTTTTTCCGGTTGGATTTTCTTCAGATAATTTCCCGTATCCCAGATTTTATTATTGTTTTCATCACAGATAGCTTTGATCTTATAGCTGCCCGGATTTACATAAATGAAATTGACAACCTCGTTTGAACCCGAAAATTTTTCCTGTATAACCACATCATTATCGTTCACCAGTTGCACGATCATTTTACATGGCATATTCTGCGAACTAAGCGTAAGCTTTATATTCCCGTAGTTTTTCATTGCCGATGTCGAGAAATGAATTTTAAAAGTATCATTGGCATTGCCCAAAAAATCTTTAAAAGTTCCCGGTGGTATAAAAAGCGTGTATGATGTTTCCTCCTTAAATTTGAAATTCATCTGTGCATTTCTTTTTATCGAATCCACGAAAACAAACTTTGTTTTCACCGTATCCTTGCCTTCTGTCAGAATAATTTTATCGAAATCAAAATAATCAATAGGCGTAGAGCTTGAGATCCTCATCATTTTGAAAAAATCAAAAGTGCCGTTATTATTCACGCCTGCCGACAAGCTTATTCCTTTGCCGTCGTCTCCTTTTCTGTTCGATTGTTTGGTAGCTTTTTTCACCAGTTTAAAGACTGCCGTGTCCGTAAAATTATTATCCTTCACCTGCACTGTCAGCGAGTCAACATCCGGTTTTTTCATCCAGAGGTACACCGTGTCCCTTGTTTTGCTGAACTCCGGCAGTATTGCTGAATTTGGCAGGTCCCTGCTCAGCGAATTCACCGAAAAATCTCCCACAGCTTTTCTGAACGCCAGCATCAGTTTCCCGTATCTCACTGCGGCTGCCTTCAGCTTTTTTTGTTTGGCAGGCATTTCTGCAAAAAGAGACAACGAATATGATCTGTTTTTCTTCATACTGTCAGCTTTGGCCGTGTCCAAAGGTTCGGGCGTGATCAGCGAGTCGCCAAAGGCTATCATTTCCGTTGGCTCGTCATACAGAAAATCGTTGTTCGCATCTTTCAAAGCAAAGAGTTTAAATTTCCCATTCCTGAGATTCGAAAAATTAAATTTCCCCGATTCATCGGTTCTCGAAATGTAGAATGGCGTTTTTTTGTACGGCAGCGAATCGTTGTTACTGTCATAAAGCATCACCACCACGCCGCTTTCAGCCTTTTGCGTAAGCGCATTCCTGACAATGCCCTTCAGCGTTAACGAATCAATAAAATTCCCCGTCGAAAACACATAGCGGAAATTCAGCAGCACATTGCCCTCGTTGATATCGGCAATAGCTTTCCCGAATGCGATTGAATAAGTAGTATTGGGTTTCAGAGTGTCGTTGAAATTTACAACGATCGAACGTCCTTTGATCTTAAACTCGGGCGACTGTTTCATAAATGGCGAAACCACCACTTCCGTAGCAGCATCATTGAGTTTGACAAATTTATTAAAATCAATCCTCACCGATTTTCCGGCAAATTGTTTGCTGCCATTAAGCGGGGTTGTTTTAACCACTACCGGAGGTTTCGTATCTTTAGGTCCGCCTGTAGGAGCAACAATATTGGCGCATGCCCCCAACAGAAGAACCACAATGACGACCCAATATTTCCTAACAGATCTTCCCATAACCCTAAAACCATGCAAAGATATATTATTAGCAGCAAATGCAAGGGAAAATGATTTTCTTTTAAAGACAATTGTCATTGATCAAAAGTCATTAGGCAAAAGTCATTGGTCATTGGAGTCATTAGTCATTGTGTCTTCAAATCTTAAATCTTTTGAATTTTGATTTAAGATTTTAAAAAATACAATAACAATTAAGGACCAATTTCTGATCTCAATCATTTTCTATTTTTCCCAATCCAATCCATTTGCAATAACTAAATTCAATTTATTCGGAAAAATAACAAATTAGTGGCTGACAGAAAGGCATGCTTTGACAAAAAACGCACTTTTTAGTAAAAAATAAGCACTTGTTGAATGAAAATAAGAATGTGCGAATTAAAAATAAGAATATCGGAGAATGAAATTGGGATGGGTGATAAAGAAATAAGGATTTCGATATTGGAAAAAAGCATTGTGAAATTGAAAAAAAGGATAGCAACATTTGAAAATAAAGTGCTCGGATTGCAAATCCTCGCGAACAGAAAATAGAAAAAGGGGTTGATGGGGGCACGCGTTGGGAAACACGCGCCATCAGGGAAACGCGCGCCATCAGGGTTAACTTATTTTATGATGAAAGAATGTTGAAAATATGAAGTTAATGAAGTTGAAGCAATATTAAAAACTTTAGTGACGATATCGAAAACAGGAGTAGCATAGATGAAAACAGAGCTATCAATGGCGATAACAGAGCTATCATTATCGAAAACAGGAGTAGCGTAGGTGAAAACAGAGTTATCAATGGCGATAACAGAGCTATCATTATCGAAAACAGGAGTAGCGTAGGTGAAAACAGAGTTATCATTGGCGATAACAGAGGTATCATAATCGAAAACAGGAGTAGCGTAGGTGAAAACAGAGCTATCAATGGCGATAACAGAGTTATCATAGTCGAAAACAGAGCTTTCACCGACACCATGTAAGTAGGTTATAATTATGTTATTACAACTTTTTGAGGCTTTTTTGGGGAGGTTAATTAGACAGATTCTAAAGTTTGTAAAGGAAATTGGGTTTGAATTATCAGATAAATATCCAAAAGCAAAAATATTATCATATCCTACCGATAGGATGTTGCTACTAAGGGTGTTGTTTGGATAAGAGGTAAAATTCATTTTAACGCTTAATAAAAATGAAAAATTGAAGTAAAGGTACAATAAAAATTTATGATGGTGCGACCATAAATTTTTATTACAATTATTAACATTTGAGGGGGGGAGGATAAATCAAATTCTTCCTCCGACTAAGGTCGGAGGAAATTGATATGGTTGGAGGAATAGAACACGGATTGGGTGGATGGGATGGATGGGTGCGGATTTTTGAAATTGGAAAAAGCATTGATTGAGAGATTGGGGCTTTTTTTATGAAATTGTCTGAACTGTGATTTATTTGATTGAAATGATTTGTATGATTAAAAAAAAATGGGACGGTGGGGACTTTGGGGACGATGGTATTTTGACGGATTGAAAATCCTTATAGTAAAACGAGGCGGAGTATAAATCCGCCTCGGCAGGCAAATTGTATTTCGACTGCGCTCAAAAAACAATGAGACTTTGGGGACTTTGGGGACATTGGGGGGTGATGATTTAAACGCTGCCAGGTTTGGAAGGAAACGCTGGCAGGTTCGGAAAATGGCTTTGAATATTGGGGCACGCGTTTGAAACGCGCGCCATCTGAAACGCTCGCTATCGGGGGCATTTTTATTTATTGGATTGTTATTGTCAATAATTATTTTTACTACTTTTACACCTTGAAAATCTTTATCAGATTTTAATTATTTGTAACCGTTTGCTGTCGGATAATAAAAATAAAACACTGAATATGAACACATCAATAGCCATTCCGAAAATATGTATTTTGGAAATACTAAAGTGGAGATTGCAGTAATACGGCAACAGAACCGTTATGTGGCATAATAAAAAAAACCCATGAAAACAACATCCTGGAGACATCATTATATTCCTCAATTTTATTTAAATGGATTCTTATCATCAGAAGGTAATTTCAAAATTTATGATATTAGAAAGAATCAATTCGTTAAACATGGCAAGGATTTTTCATCTAAATCATTCTTTTTTGAGAAATATGGAAACTTATTAACTAATGAAAAAGAAGAAACTGACATTATTGAAAAAGAGTATGGAAAAATAGAAAGTAAGGTCGCAGTAATATTCAATCACATTAATTCTTCTTCTATTGAGAAATATAAAATTACTGATGAGGATATTGCAATGCTTCAATTTTTTATTGGAGTAATGTATTGGAGGATACCTTCAAATAATGACCAAGTTAAAAGTATAATTAATCGGAAAGAATTAAAAGAGCTAGGATTGGATTTTAAAAATAAGGATAACGAAACTGCTACTAATAAAGAACTTGAAAATAGAATCAAAAAGGATAATAATTTTTTTAAATCAATGAAATTATGGTTTCCTCACATTTCATATCCAGAGATATTTAATTGTAATACTCCAATGCATATAATACCAATTCCTAAAGGACTTCCCGCAATTTGTAGTGATAATCCAATCATATGCAGGAATCCTAGTACTTTTCGCGTTTATTCTGATAACTTTATTTTTCCATTAAATGCTACAAATATTTTTATTAGAGGAGAGACAAAAAAAGATTTATTAAGTACAATTAAGATTGAAATTGATATGCTGATTTTTAAACAAGCAAAATATTATGTGAGTTGCACTGACGAAAAATATATTGAAGAATTGGACAAATTATATTTTGATTATTATAAGAGTACTAATAAATTGAGAGAACTAATTTTTGAAAAGATATTAAATTACGCCACATAACTCAGGTATTGCAGACAATACCGCCAGACAATTTTGTGCTAACAAGAAACATTTGAGCAGGCGGCACTGCTGCAATACCTTTCCTGTTAGCCACAATGCTAAGAAAAACAGTGTCAATTCAACAGAGATGTAATAAACAACGACATGAATAAAATATCCAATATTACAAGACGAGACATTTTTGATACACTCAATGTTGAAAAAATAAGTTGGAATGGACGTTTAGAAGAGTCTGATTTTCTCTCACGACTTTACGACTTAAGTAAAATGCCTTCACAAGACTCTAGATTCTCAGACGCAGGAGGCGACATTTGGCAACACCGCGTAAATAATTATGACTGGGATGACAACTGGATTTTTTCTGATGACAGATTTAATTTAATGCATTGTGATGACGCAAGTTTTTTACAGTTCCTATGTGAGATGCTTCACCCTATTGTGAGGAGTGATACGACAGAAGTTTCACGACTTCATCAAATGTTTAACGAGTATTTAGGAATGGATAATTTTGAATTAGTTGAGAAGACAAGAATTTCTAACAGACCTATTTTTATTGGGAGATACAAACTATTGGGAAAGGCAACAATTCAAAAATCAAAAAAAGAAATTGCAGATTTTCTTTCAGACGAATATGTAGTAAAACAAATAAATATTATGGAAACAGCAATTGAAAACTCTCCAGAGTTAGCAATTGGGACAGCCAAAGAACTTATAGAAACAATTTGCCACACAATTTTAACTGAGAGAAAAATTGAGGTTGATAAAAGTTGGGATTTACTTCAGCTTCTAAAGCAAACAACGAAACAACTCAAATTGACACCTGAAGGAATACCTGATGAGGCAAAAGCATCTAAAACTATTAAGAGCATATTGGGTAGTTTGACTACAGTTGTTCAAGGTATAGGTGAGTTAAGAAATCAATATGGAAGTGGACATGGGAAAAGAGCAACATTTAAAGGACTAACATCAAGACATGCAAAATTATCAGTTGGAGCTGCTTCAACACTAGCAATATTTTTGTTAGAGACACATAAAGCAAGAACATGACTTAAAAAGAAAAATAGCACAGTGCCATCCGTTAGCCTTAATTATAAAATTTGGGACAGACGGTGGCCGATAGAAAGGTAGCAGCAAGGTTAATCAGACAGATAAATTTCGTTAGACAATTTACATATAAACTTTAGAAATGAAAAATTACTTTATATTATTGTTTGTTTGTATAAGTATGAATAGTATGTCCCAGACAGCGATTGGGACACGCCCAATACTTGGATTAAAAATCATAAAAGATGGTATAGCTGTAAGAAATAATCCTGAACCTTTTGCGGACATTATATATACTACTGCAAAGGGAGATTCGATTTATATATCAGATAAAATTGAGAAGAATGACAGAGTATTTTACAAAGTACTTTATAAGGGGAAAGATGGGAATGGGTTCGGTTATATCAGTGATATTTGGTTAGAAAATTTCACAATAGAACTTAAAAAGTTTAATAATTATTATCAAAAAAGAAAACAAGATTCTATTTACAAAGCTGTAATGATTCAAGATTCTATTAATAGTATTGCATTTAGAAAATACGATTCAATTGCAAAAATTGAGAAAAGAAAAACTGATTCAATAAAAAAAATCACACTTATTAAAGAAAACAATGAGATTGATTCCATTTATGAAATTAAACAAGCAAAAATTGCAGCTATTAAAAAAAAGGGCGTACCATTAATGTTTACTGGGATATCGGTTTATGATAATAGTATTGGCACGCCTCAAGTATCAATAGGAGTTGAAAATATTTCTGGGAAAATCATAGACGCATATACTGTAAAGATTTATTGCTATAATAATTTTAATGAACCTGTTTATTGGTTAGGTACAAATATATTTTCCGGTATATCTCAAGACGAAATTAAATATGATTCTAAGGATGCCTGGTCTTTAGTTGGGTTTGACAATACGACAAAAGTAATTGCCTATCTAAGTAAAGTACATTTTACTGATAATACTACATGGTACGCAACAAGTCTTGAATTGATGAGTATTAAAAGTTACTAATGAAATAAATTATTGTGCCGTCCGTTAGCAAACATATATAGATTATGAAAAAAACAATACTGGTTTTCAGTTTCATATTTATAGGATTATATGCTTTCCCTCAGCTTAAAGACAGCCTTCTATACATTAAAGATAGTTCTCTTTATAATTATAAAGGTTATACTGTTTTTAAAATTAATGATTTTAAATATGCAGGAGGCTTAAAAGATACAGTAAAAATTTATTTAAGATCAAGACGAGACAGAAATAAATCATATGATATTGATTTTACTCATCGTGCATGTGGAGAGATATTTTATTTTTCAATTAAATTTGAAAATGGAAATGAATTATTTTTTGAGAGATATATGACTGGAGAAGATCTTCTCGATAGTACGGGTTTTTATTATGGAAGTGGGTTTCAATTATCAAAAAAAAAATTTAAACAATATAAACATAAAAGAATTTCAGAACTTAAATTTTTTACAGTTACTGATTGTAAATCTCTTAATGAAGAATGCTTTAAAATATGGAGTTTTGAATTAAAGGGATTCAAACTTGACCAATTAAAATTTGAAAGTTCTGAAGAATAAAATAAATATACGTTTGCTAACGAAAAGATTGCAGGCAATGCCGCCAGACAGTTTTGTGCTAATAAGAAACATTAGCGCGGGCGGCACTGCTGCAATACCTTTCCGGTTACTTCTTCAAATAATCATTAAAATAATTCTCGATCTTATGGTAAAGGTGCACCCTGTCCTTGCCCGTCATGTTATGTTCCTGTTCGGGATAAACAAAGTAATCAAGCTGCTCGCCTTCGTCAATGCATTTTCTTACAAAAGAGAGTGAATTCTGCCACACCACTGTGGGGTCAGCGGTTCCATGAATGATCAGTAATTTTCCTTTCAGATTTTTTGCATAGTTAAGCAGGTTGGCATTGTCGTAACCCACGGGGTTTTCATCGGGCGTATCCATGTAGCGCTCGCCATACATCACCTCGTAAAACTTCCAGTCAATAACAGGTCCGCCGGCAACAGCAGCTTTGAAAACATCGGGTTGTTTCAGCATCAGCGAAACAGTCATAAAACCGCCAAAACTCCAGCCATGCACACCAATGCGTGTGGTGTCAACATACGATAGCTTTTTAAGATATTTCACACCCAGCATCTGGTCCTCCAGTTCAATGGTGCCGAGATTGCGGAAAATAGCCTGTTCAAAAGCAAGTCCGCGGTTGGCCGAGCCATGATTGTCCAGGGTAAATACAACATAACCTTTGCTGGCAAGGTAATGCAGGAACACACTCGAACCACCCAGCCACGAATCGGTGATCATCTGGTCGTGCGGACCACCATAAACGTAAACGATCACAGGATATTTCTTGTTGGGGTCAAAGTCCACAGGCTTTATAAGCCGGCAATAAAGATCCGTGCTGTCCTTGGCTTTGATGGTAAATATCGTCATCTCCGGCATTTTGTAATCTTTAAAAGGATTGCTGTTTTTAAGCAGTGTCTGCAACAATTTTCCGTCCGAAGTTTCAAGAGTATATTCAAGGGGCAGGGTCTTGCTTGAGTAATCATCAAGTAAATATTTCCCGTCATCGCTTGCATAAGCATCATGCATGCCTTCGGCTTTAGAGATCCGTATCATTTTTCCGTTGCTCAGATTCACCGAATAGATGTGCCTTTCCAATGGACTCACTTCGGTTGAGATGTAAAAAGCTTTGCTGTCTTTGCTGTCCAGGCCAATAAAATCGGTAACCACCCATTTCCCTTTTGTAAGCTGTTTGATAAGTTTGCCATCGGTGTCATAAAGATAAAGGTGATTGTAACCATCCACCTGCGACTGATAAATAAACTCATCAGGTTTTGTTTTCAGGAAATACAGGGGATGCAGCGGTTCAACATAGTCGTCATTTCTTTCTTCAAAAAGGGTTTTGACAAAATCGCCGGTGGCAGCGTCATACTGATTTAATTTCATGAAGTTTTGACCACGGTTCAACACCTGTATGAAAATATATTTTTCGTCAGGACTCCATGTAATATTGGTCAGATACTGATCAGCAGGTTCACCTGTATTCAGGAAAATTTTCTTTTGCGTCACCGGGTCAAAAACGCCAACAGTAACATGATGACTCTTCATGCCTGCCATGGGGTATTTGATGTTCTCTTCCTCTGCTATACGGTCGCTCAATTCAGTGATGTGCACCAAAGGATAGTCGGTAACCATTGTCTGATCCATCCTGTAGAATGCAAGCAAATTCCCTTTTGGCGACCAGAAAGTCCCCTTCACTATTCCGAACTCTTCACGATGTACGGATTTGCCATTCACAATATTTTTATTGGTATCAGCCGTCACCGCAACCTCTTTCCCGTTTACGGTAACGAATAAATTATTGTCAATGGTGTAAGCCGCATTCAGCGTTTTTTCCATGATGTCAATATTCTCAGCCTTCGCGCGGACAATATTCACAGCCCTGGCGCTTTTCTTAGCCAGGTTATACACATAGATCTTGTCGTTGTTATTAAAGTAAAAAGTAGTGTCGTTTCTCCAAGTGATCTGCGGAAAAGCGGTCAACGGAGCATCGTTCAATTTGATCAGAGCATCATTTATTTTTGCAAGATTAACAAGTGTATCACGCTTTTCATTGGCTGTGTTTCCTCTGATCAGCATTTTCAGGTCAACATAAGTGAAATTATCGCTGCCGGGTATCCATTGAAGTTGCTTCATGGTTTTAGGCACAAACGCACGCTTCGTATAAAAATCTTCAATTGAAAAAGTTTTGTTTTGTGCAAATGCACCGAATGAAAAAATAAAAAAGAATGGTAAAAAAAACCAGGATGTTCTTTTCATAATGATAAAAATTTATAAAAGTTAAGATCAGATCAGATGCACAGCATCAGAGATGTTTTCAATAAGGCGCACATTTTCTTCAATGGCATTTCCCACAACCACAATATCGGCTCCGGCGCTGCACACATCATGGGCTTTTGCCGGTGTGCGGATACCGCCGCCAACGATGAGCGGAACAGAAAGGTTTTCTTTTACACGTGCAATCATTTTCTCCGAAATGGTGATAATTGCACCGCTTCCGGCATCCATGTAAATCAGTTTCTGACCAAGCATTTCGCCGGCCATGGCTGTGCAAACAGCAATATCATTTTTATCAGCAGGGATGGGAGTGGAGTTGCTCATGTACAAAGCTGCTGTTGGTTTGCCACTTTCGATAAGCATATAACCTGTGGGAATTATTTCAAGTTTGCTTGCTTTCAGATAGGGTGCAGCTATCACATGTTTGCCGATGAGCATTTCAGGATTGCGGCCCGAAATGAGCGACAATAACAGCAATGCGTCAGCATTTTTATTTATCTGCATCGTGTTTCCCGGAAACAGAACAACAGGAATAATGCAATTGTCTTTTATTACTTTTATAGTAAGATCAAGGGTGTCGTTGGTAAGGAGACTACCCCCGACAAAAAAGAAATCAACGCAACTTTTTGAAGCTACATCAACAAGATGTGTCAGTTTTTTCTGATCAACTTTATCGGGATCAATAAGCACAGCGAACTTTTTATACTTCCTTGCCTTTTTCCCTGCTATTAAATCATAAATATTCATGCCGGTTTGAATTGTTATACAAAAGTATGTTTTAAAATTTAAACGAAACACAAAAGTGGGTAAAGAAATTCAGGAACACTATCACTTTTCTTCTCAGTGAAACTTTCAAAACATCTTCCCGAAGCTTCGCATACTTCTCAAGTCGCAGAATCGTTTTTCCGGAAAAAAGTCCTGTAAGGACGACATATTGGTAGAAAATCAAATGCGGGAAAACAAAAGTGCCGTAGGTACGACATTATTAACGACTCTACAGCATTTCCTCATTTAAAATTGATTGTGTTTTATAATGTCGTCACTCCGTGACTTTCGTTTGCTTCTGCTTATTATTACTACCAATATGCCGTCACTCCGTGACTTTTTTGTACTTCGATGAAATAATATTCTTATTGAATTTAATTTTAATCTTTTTACTCCGTCATGTACACCATCATATAATTCTCAATTTTCTCATAATGCAAATTGAAATTCCGATCCATTTCTTCATTTTTGATGGCTGCAATTAATTCGCCTTTTTCAGCATAACTGAATGGATTGATAAACATGTTTACTTTGAAATCAAGTTCTTTTCTGCCGTATAATTTATACAATGCTTCCTTCGCAGCCCAATGAATAAACAACTGTTCGAGCCTGTCTTTTTCTGTGATCTGTTCCTTTTCAGTTTCAGAAAGAAATTTTGAAACAACCTTTTCAATTTTCGGATGTATCATTTCGATGTCTATTCCTACCTGCTTTCTTTTACTGACAATGGCCGCAGAGAATTTTCCGGAATGAGCCACTGAAAGAAAATGAAGATTGTTTTCCATGTAAGGCTTTCCGCAATCATCATAGATCACATGCGAATATTCTTCAGGGGGTATGAGTTCTTTCAGGAGGTTCCTGTAGCTTAGCCAGTGAAGCCTGCGCAGGTCATTCCCGAAACAATCATAACGTTCCTGCTCTTCTTTGTTCAACTTTATTTGTGACAATAAAACATCAACACTTTCGGTGATGTCCCACACTCCGATTATTGAAGAATTGTTTACTGTCCTTTTAAGAAAAATTCCCATGCTGGTTTAATAGACGGCAAAGATAGTGTTTCTGAAAATTAAAAGTCATTGGTCAATTGTCATTGGTCAAAAGTCATTGGTCAATTGTCATTGGTCAAAAGTCATTGGTCAAAAGTCATTGGTCAAAAGTCATTGGTCAATTGTCATTCGTCAAAAGTCAATGGTCAATGGTCAATTGTTGTTGAACATTTTTTTTTATTCCTTATCAATGTCAATTGTCAGAATATCCTCCCACTTTGTGGTGTAACAGGGCGAGAGTTTTTCCTGTCGCAATTTCCAGCGCTTCTTTGTTCCCTGAATGGCAAATTTCACAACATCACGCCCCATGGTCGAAGTGATCTTGTCAATCACTCCCATCAGCTCGCTTTGTTTTTCCCTGTTCATATTATCCCAGATGCTTTGCTGCACCTCGCTTTCGGGAATAAATTCCGCAAGGATCACACCGACTTTTTTGTACTTATAACCTTTTTTAAAAAGTAGTTTCAGAAGTGTCACAGCATGACTGATAATTTCGGATGAGTTGTTGGTTGCAACTGCCAATTGCACTGTTTTCCCATTCACATATTTCGGGTCTTTTGCAAAAAGATTGGTCATCACAAACACTGTCATCACGCTTGCACATGATTTTTGATGACGCAGTTTTTCCGCACAACGCGAAGCAAATGTACTGACAGCTTCTTCAAGATCGGCATAGTCTGTCAGTGGTTGTCCGAACGAACGTGATGTGCATATTGCCTGTTTGTCAGCAACAGTTATGTCAAAGGCAATGCACGGCTTCCCGCGCAGTTCTTCAACAGTGCGCAATCCTACAATTCTCAAATGTTTTTTTATCCAACTGTCATTTGCTTTTGACAGTTCCAGAGCATTTGTAATCCCATGACTTCGGAGGAAAGCACAGTATTTCTGTCCAACACCCCACACATCTTCAACAGGGGTTATTTGCAATGCTTTTTCAATACTTTGTTCATCAATAATAGAAAGAACGCCCTTTAATTTCTCAGATTTCTTTGCAATATGATTGGCAATTTTTGCAAGTGTTTTTGTACGCGCGATCCCAATGGTAACTGGAATTCCGGTCCACTGAAGAACAGTATTTCTTATTTTTTGTGCATACAAAACCAGTTCATTTTCCTTCATTCCCGGGATGTCGAGAAAAGCCTCGTCAATAGAATAGATCTCAAGATCCGGTGTAAATTTGGAAAGAACATTCATCACCCTTTGTGACATATCGCCATACAAAGCGAAGTTTGCAGAGAACACCTGAACATTTTTCTTTTCGAGAATATCTTTAATTTTAAAAGCCGGTTCGCCCATTTTTACACCGGCATCTTTTGCTTCTTTTGAGCGGGCAATGATACACCCGTCGTTGTTGGATAGAACAACCACAGCTTTGTCTTCCAGCGTAGGGTTAAAAACCTTTTCGCAGGAAGCATAAAAGCTGTTACAATCAACCAAAGCAAAGACTTTTTCCATTCTTTTAAAAACCTTGCAAATTTGATGATAAAGGTACAGTTTTTATGCAAATGAAATTATTTTTACGAATTAACAAAACCATGAGGAATTATTATACTAAATTTGTAGGTTTTCAATATTAATAGAATACGATGAAATATTTTTACTTTTTTATTCTTGCCTGTCTTTGTCTGAATGGATATGCGCAAAAAGGTAATCCAAAGCAATCAAATGTTCCCGGCTCTGATTTTACTGCCGATGCACCATGGCGAATGAAGAAAACAGACTCATTGGGAAATCTGAAAGGGATCCCGGTTAATGTCTATATCAAAGATGCAGATCTGACAGGATATAACGCAGACCTTATCTCTGTAGATATTTATATCAAGAATGCATCAAGTAATAGTTTTGGAAATCCGATCGTTTTTGGTTCTTATACTGACAGCGCTTTTCAATCTTTGTTTTCTGCAAAATCACCTTACGATTCACAGTTGGATATCCAGGAATTCGATGCCAGTCAGCCGGCGAAAGATGCGAGTCACACCGTCATTTTTAAATCCAATAATTGCACCTGGCCCGACAACTGCACTTATGTTGACGTGAACCATTCGTTTTGGTATTTTACCATTACCATACCACCCGAAATGCTCACTACTTTTAATGATATCGTGGATATTGAAGTTTATTTTACTCTCAACTGGCAGACTGATGAATCACGCTATTTAAGAGTTTTCAGGTATGATAATGATCTGCCTAAACTTCCCGGCTGGTACCGTGGCGATACGCATTGCCATACTTTGTACACCAACAATTCCGCTGAATATGGTCTTCCTATTTCTGCAACCAAAATTGCTGCTAAGGATATAGACATTGACTGGATTACCACAACCGATCATTCATGCGATTTTGATAATTACGGTGTCAGCATGCAATCAAACTGGAACAAGGAAGACTCGGAAATATTGGCTCTGAACACGCAGGATACTTCTATGATCTTTATCCATGGCGAAGAAGTTTCTTCAAACAACAGCGCCGGCGAAGTGGTTCACATGTGTGCTTATCCCAATGATTCGTTGCCTTACTCCATGCCTTACCTGGGAGATGGCAACGGTGACATCACTGCTACTTCGTTAAGTTTGGACAATATTCTTACCACTCTTGCAGGTGCAGGAGGTTTTGCTTATGCCGCACATCCTTTTGCGGCGTATGAAAAGCTTCCTTCACTGATCAATGGAGGGTTTTGGAATGTTTCAGATACCGGATTTTATGCCAATGGTACGGCAATTCAGGGGCACGATAATGTGATATGCAATGATCCGGCACACGCTTCAGATCTCTATTCTCAAAATTTGGGTCAAATGCTTTTTAAACCGCAGATCAAAGGAGGAGAGATCTGGAATTGCAGAATATCGCTTTTCACTACGGATGATGATACAAATCCCTGGAATGCTCTTTACAGTAGCAGCACTACTCCATTTGTTCCTCTTGATACCACAGCTGTTGAATGGCATTACAACAGGCTTCTTCAGAATCTTGAAGTAGTGAAATTTTTTAATAAAAAAGGACTTGCAATGAAAAACAGCAATCCTTCACTTCAGGATTATCGTTTTTATATGATTGCCGGAACTGATTCGCATGGCTCCTTCAACTTTTCAAACACTGATTTTGTGCTGGGAGTAACTTCCAACATTCATGATAATGCGTTGGGCAAAGTTGCAACTGTTACTTATTGCCCGAATGGAATGGGTAACGGAGGAAGCAATGTACTGCATGCTTTGAAAAACGGGAATGCCGTGATGTCAGATGGTCCGCTGTTGACAATCGGATTGAGTACCGACGGCAATGATAATACCGATGAATATATCGTTGGGCAGGAAGCCTTGCTGAGCCTGTGGGATTATGAGCATACAAAACTGCACATGCAGATGGTCACAACTCCTGAATATGGTTCATTTCATCAGCTCCGGATTATTGCCGGAACCCAACATCATGAATATTCATTGATATTGCCTCTTGACACAACTGTGCACAACAATACCTACATTTATAATCTTGACTCTCTCCTGCGACAAATATTATCAGGCGACAGCATACAGGACAATGAGTATTTTTATATCCGTGCCGATATCAGTTGCCTGAAAGAATACGGCGCTTTTGCAACATTGCATGCACGACAGAATGAATTGTTTCATTGCCTCACAAATCCGATATGGATCAGGAAACCATCGTCAATAACAACTTCTGTAAATAATAATGGAATCCCTGAATATTGCAATATTTACCCAAATCCATTCACCACTGAAATCCAGGTTGACCTGCAGGAGAATGAAAATTCACCGGTCATTGTGCAGCTATATGACATCATTGGAAATCTTGTGCAATCTTATGCTTTTGCAACAGGCAACGGCGACTATCATCATTTTGTTATTGCAACAGCAAAGCTGCCGGCCAATGTTTATTTATTAAAAGTAATTACAGGCGAAAAGAAATATCACTATAAAATTGTCAAGACAACCAATGACTGATAAAAAGAAAAAATACAACATCGGACTTGTGCTGAGTGGTGGCGGAGCCCGCGGTTTTGCTCATGTTGGTGCTTTCAGAGCTTTAAAAGAAGCCGGAATTTTTCCTGATGTTATTTCAGGTGTAAGTGCAGGCGCTATTGCAGGTGCATTGATTGCCGATGGTCATTCTCCCGAAGAAATTATGGGGATGTTTAAAGAGACCAAGACCTATAAGTACATTGAATTTATTATTCCTAAAAAAGGTTTGGTGAAGATGACGGGGCTTGCAAAAATACTATCCGGTAATTTAAAAGCGAGAACTTTTGAAGATCTTTCTATTCCTTTGTTTATTGCTTCCACTGATCTTACCAATGGCAAAGTGGATTATTTTTCTGAAGGCGAATTGCTGAACCGGGTGATTGCTTCGTCCACTGTTCCTGTTTTGTTTCAGCCTTTAAGAATGGATGAAAAAACCTATGTGGATGGCGGGGTTATGAATAATTTTCCCACGGAACCTTTGGAGAATAAATGCAATTTGCTGATCGGAGTGCATGTGAATCCACTGGGATATGTAGAAGATTTTACAAGCATGCTGAGTATTGCCGAGCGCTCATTCCATCTTTGTTTCTCAATGAATCTTGGCAAAAAAGCAACCAAGTGCGACATTTTTATTGAGCCTCCTGAGTTAAAAGACTACAAGCTTATGGATGTCTCAAAGATCAAAGATATTTTTCAATTGGGGTATAAAGAAACGAAGAAAGCATTGAAAGAAAATAAGGAACTCATTGCTTTATATGCAAAGAAATAATTGCAAAATTTCTCAGATAAAAATTTTTCTTCTGAAGAGTGCTTCATCTATTGAAAGATTTTAAAAATATTCAATAGTGATCTTCGTGAAAAATAATTTTTTTTTCTGATCTGATCGTTCTTTCTTTTTTAATAAACTTTTACCCCTCTTCACTCTTTTGATTATTTTTGCCTTGTTTTAACCCCTATTTTATGAGACCGAATTACACATTTTGCAACAGTCTGTATTCTTATAAACGCCTGGACACACCCACTGTCTATGTTGGCAATGTTCCTATTGGAGGAAAATATCCGGTACGCATACAGTCAATGACCAATACCAATACACTCTTTACCGATGCCACCGTTGAACAATGCATTCGTTTAATAAATTGTGGATGCGAATTGGTGAGAATAACTACCCCCGGCATCCATGAAGCCGAAAACCTTATCCACATTAAAAAAGAACTGCGATTACGCGGATATAATACTCCTATTATTGCCGATGTTCATTTTAACTCTGAAGTTGCTGAGGTGGCTGCAAAAATTGTTGAAAAGGTACGGATCAATCCGGGCAATTACTGCGACAGGAAGATTGCATGGAAAACCAACTATTCCGATAAGGATTATACCGATGAAGTGGAACGCATAAATAACCGTATCACTCCGCTGATAAAAATCTGCCGTCAATACGGAACGGCTATCCGCATTGGAAGCAATCATGGTTCGTTGTCCGACAGGATTGTCTTCAGATATGGAAATACTGCTTTGGGAATGGTTGAATCGGTGATCGAATTTGTCAGGATCTTTCAGTATCATAATTTTGATAACCTTGTTTTATCATTGAAATCGAATAACGTCAACATGATGGTTGATGCTTATCACCTTCTTGTGGAAAGAATGAAAAGCGAAAACTTTTCTTATCCTTTGCACATAGGCGTTACTGAGGCAGGTTCGGGAAGTGAAGGAAGGATCAAATCCGCTGCCGGAATTGGTGCACTTCTCGACGATGGCATTGGCGACACCATCCGTGTTTCGCTCAGTGAAAAACCCGAAGCTGAAATTCCTCCTGCAAAGATCCTCGGCAGGAGAAATAAAGATCTGAATTACCCCAGCCCTTTAAGCGATATTACTACTCATTCTTTCACGAATGATGATGAACTTGTGACTGACGAAGTTGAAAAGATAGGCAAATACAATGTCCCCATTGTTATCGTTTCGGCTAACGATGGCAATGATTTCAACGAAGCGGATTTTGTTTTTTCGGGAAGTAAAGCTATTCCCGGAAGGAAGTGTATCGTTGATGTACAGGACTGGGATCCGTCCGATGAGTTGTCGTTCCCTTTGTTCAGGGCGAATCAGTATCTGTCTTCATCAAAAAAATCTCCTTCGCTCAATTTTATATTGATCAGCACGATCAGTTTTGGCCAGTTTTTTATGTCATCAATTATGAATGATCCCACAGTGGTGTTCATTATTGAGTCTGTTCAACGACATGCAGCCATTGACATCCGTTCGGTAATGATCCGTTTATTGACCGAAGGATGCAAACGCCCTTCTATTATTAAAATAAGCTACAACCTCGACATTTGGGAACAAATTCAGAGTTTCGCGGCAAGTGATGTTGGCCTGATCATGACGATGGGGTTAGGCGCCGGAATATGGCTTGATGTTGAAAATTCGCAGCCTTCGCATATTGAAAAAATTTCGTTCGAAATATTGCAGGCTATTGGCAAGCGGATTGTAAAAACAGAGTATATTTCCTGTCCTACCTGCGGAAGAACTTCATTTAGCCTGATCGAAACAATTGATCGCGTCAAGCAACTGACCTCACATCTTAAAGGATTAAAAATTGCTGTGATGGGCTGTGTGGTCAATGGTCCCGGCGAAATGGCCGATGCCAATTATGGCTATGTAGGCAGTTCACGCGGCAAAATTAATCTTTACAAAGGAAAGGAACTTGTGAAGCACAACATTGATGAAGCCAACGCCCTTGATGAACTTATCAACCTCATAAAAGACAATGGTGACTGGAAAGATATTTAGTCACTAGTCAATGGTCATTAGTCACTAGTCAATGATCAATAATGCATATGACAAATAACTGATGACTATTGACAAATGACTATTGACAATTACAACTTGTAGAAAAGAATATCTTCGTATTTGGCAGCAGCGATTCCATTTCTTCCTGGTCGTTTTCCTTGATTGAAATTACCCGAAAATCTATTGTCTTCAGTGTGCTTTTCAGCTTTACGATTTCTTTTGGCAGCGATTGAATGTTGTTCCCCCACATGTCGAGGAAATACATTTTAGTGAGGTTGCTGATGGATGCCGGCAAAAAGTTGATCACATTTTGGTTAAGTATAAGTCTCTTTATATTTACAAGCTGCCCGATCTCGGGGCAAAGCGAATCCAGTTTGTTCGACGACATGTTCAGAATTTCAAGATTCTTGAGTTTTGCAATATCCTTGGGAATGCTTTTCAGCTTGTTCTTGCTCAGGTTTAGTTCCTGAAGGTTTGTGAGGGTGAACACACCATCGGGAATTTTTTTCAGCTTCTGATGGCGAAGGTTCAGCCTGTAAACTTTATCAGGATTCTTGAGCGCTTCGGCAAGGTTTGTATAAACAGGTTTGGTGGCAAGAGTTGCCGAATCGAGCATTTGTGCAGATGCTGTAAACCCTGCAGACATCAGCAAAAAAGCGATTATTTTTATTATTGAAGTTTTCATGATCATGTTCCCTCTTTTTAATTTTTAATGAATTCCCGGTTTCCTCAACCTGCAGTTTAAAACTACCCAAACGCCTGAAAACAAAAATTATTTTGCAGAGATAAACAAAGTTAAGGATTTTTATTCAACACCTTCAATTTATCTTTCAAAAACAACCTCAAACTACGAACCACAAACCACAAACTCTTCAAACCCTTCAAACAATTCTTAAAACTCTTCCTTGTTTTTCTTGAGCATCTTCAAAGAATTTTCCTTGTCTTTCACCAGTTGTTCCTGTAGCAATTCGATGTTTTCAAATTTAATTTCGTTGCGCAGACGTTCAACAAAACGGATGTGCAGAGTTTCGTAGTAAATATTTTCATCGAAATCAAAAATGTTCGCTTCTATCACCAGCTTCACGCCATTGAAAGTAGGGCGTGTTCCAATGTTGAGCATGCCGCCGTAGCGCAGATTTTTAACTTCCGCTTCAATTGCATAAACACCGTTGGCAGGAACAAGTTTATGAGGGTCGTTCAGTTCGATGTTGGCAGTTGGGAAACCCAGGGTTCGGCCAATACCGTCGCCTTTCACCACACGTCCACTTAACAAATAACGGTATCCCAGAAATTTGTTGGCCGACAAAATTGCTCCCAGCAGCAAAGCCTTGCGTATCTTGGTTGAACTCACCATCACATCGCCGATTTTCTGCGCCGGAATTTGTTCAACATCAAAATTAAATTGCTTGCCGAAATCTACCAGGTGTTGCAACTGTCCTTCGCGGTCCTTGCCAAAATGATGGTCGTAGCCGATCACAAGCTTATGCACATGCAGCTTATCAACCAAAATGTTTTTGATGAAATCCGTGTACGACAATTTTGCAAATTCGGGTGTAAACTGAATAAAAACCAAATGATCAATATTGTGGTCTTCGAAAAGTTTTATTTTTTCCTCCTGTGTGTTGAGGATATATAGGTATTTTTCGTTGGGATGTAAAACAAGTTGCGGATGCGGATAGAAAGTAACCACCACTGACTGCCCTCCTGATTCGGCAGCCAGCTTTTTAATGCGCTGAATAATCACCTTGTGGCCCTTGTGCAAACCATCAAAAGTGCCGGTAGTCACCACTGCATTATGGATGGGTTTAAAATCTTCAATGTCTTTATAAACTTTCATTATAGTATTTTACAAATTAAAAATGCTCCAATTATATAAAATTTGGATTGTCAAAATTAGTAAAATTTTTCTTGTGGGAGATTGTTTGAATGATTCGTTATTGTCATTCGTGGGCATTCATTGTCATTTGTAGTCATTTATTGTCATTCATGGTCATTTATTGTCATTGATAGTCATTGTGGATTATGAAATCAGGGTAGGTTTTATTATAGATATTATCAAAGACTTTCCGGGTCTGGAAAAAAACATGGAAAGTCAACAAGTAGCGAAAAATCCCAAAGGGATTTCATGTTTATAGCAGAAATGTTACATCGGAGGGCGCGACCCCATCGGGGTCGTATGTCCTATTGTCTTTCATTTTCTATAAACATTTGAATCCTTCGGATTCGTTGGAGCCGCTAACATGGAAAGTTTTTTCCAATTTTTCATGTTTGTAAAACAACCCCAAAAGTCAACGATCCGAAGCGTATGTTGAACCATATTGACCCAGTTGATATTATATCAATGACAAAAACACCTTTGGAATTGGCAGGTTATTATTTATTGGACAATGAAATTCCTCCGGCAACATTGGAACAACTACTGTTCCGTGTTTGACAAAATGCGGGAATATTTTTTCTGATACAGGATAATTACTTCCGATGCTGCTGTTTCGCATTGGAATTACGCTATAAGTTTGACAATCCCGTGAACCTTTTCTGTTTAAAGGTTGAAGCAAGAAATTCAGATTATTTAATTTGAAATCAAGGTATTTTACACAGATCTGAGTTATTTGATACAAATTCAAGCTTGTCGCGACGGTCTCAAATTATTTAATACGAATTAAAATCTGTCGCTACGAATTCAACTTTTTAAATTTTGACTTTCAATATTCTGGAATAATTAAGGTCCGTAATAAATAGTTTAACTGGGTATCGTGTGAAATAGTTTAATTTGCATTAAAAAAGATTATGCAAGATGAACAATTATTTGAATCTCTTTTAAATTTTGGAGAAGAATGGCATGTAACGAAAGTTGAGTATGTTGGTAAAGACCAATCTGT
>CAISZK010000013.1 GCA_903889915.1 uncultured Bacteroidota bacterium | reverse complement strand
TTCCTCCTGCAACCTTTTATTACAAAGATTTTGCAACTACGTTGCAGGATATAACTGAATATCCTTCCGAAATTATGGAATGCAGAATTTTAAAATGCTTATAATAAAAAACAAACTTGATTAAAGGAGATAAGCAGTTTTCTGAATTTCAGCATTACGTCAAGCCACTAGTAAGAATTTCGGGGAAATAGTCACGTAGTGACGGTATCTTGGTAGAAATAATTTGCAGAGGCAAACCAAAGTCACGGAGTGACGATATTATGGTAGTTTAATAAAATGAAAGAAATAATAGTGCCGTAGGTACGACACTATGATGAACCATATAACATCAACGAATTGTTTTCTTTTTTATACTGTCGTCACTCGTTGACTTACATTTTAGCTTGTCAAATTTTATTCTACCAAACTGCCGTCCCGCTGGGACTGACCTCCCGAATTTTCTTTCCTTAGCTTAACGCCAATACAAAATATACAGACAGGCCAATGGCTTCATAAGTTTCTCCTGTTTTTCCTGTTTCAAAATCAAAATTTATTTACTTTTACAAAGAAATTTTACCCACATGAAAAAGCTTCTATTTTTTACCATTTTATCAATGAACATTGCTTTTGCCGGTGCACAACAATCGGATTCTGCAGTCATCAAAAGTTTTTATAATTCAGCATTGTCGAGTGATACTGCTTACAACAATCTGGAATATCTGTGTACCAAAATAGGAGGGAGGCTTTGTGGTTCTCCTCAGGCTGCAGCAGCAGTGGAATGGTCGAAACAACTTTTGAAGATCATGAAACTCGACACTGTTTACACTCAAAGTGTGATGGTTCATCATTGGGTCAGGGGCGAAAAAGAAACTGCAAGTGTGGCTTCAAAGGTACACGGATCAATGGATGTGCATATCTGCGCACTTGGCGAATCAATAGGAACACCTGCTGATGGTCTGACCGCGGAAATTGTGGAAGTGAACAGTCTCGAACAATTGAAAAAACTTGGCAAAAAACAAATCACAGGCAAAATAGTTTTCTTTAATAAAGTAATGAATCCAACTTTTGTGAACACTTTCGAAGCTTATGGTGATGCATACTGGACGCGTGGACATGGAGCTGTTGAAGCTGCCAGATATGGCGCCGTTGGAGTAGTGATACGTTCACTGACATTAAGCAATGATTACAGTGTGCATACAGGCATCATGCGCTATGATACTGCCGTTACAAAGATACCGGCAGTGGCCATTAGTACCAAAGATGCAGATATGCTGAGCGAATGGCTGAAGGATGATTATGAACTGCTGTTTCATTTCAAAACAAGCTGCAAAATGTATCCTGAAACAGAATCATTCAATGTTATTGGCGAAATTAAGGGTTCAGTACATCCTGACGAGATCATCACCATCGGAGGTCATCTTGATGCATGGGAACTCGGACAGGGCGCACAGGATGACGGAGTGGGTTGCATGCATACAATTGAAGTTATGCGGTTATTCAAAGAACTGAAAATTGTGCCACAACATACCATCAGGCTTGTGTTGTTCATGGATGAAGAATGTGCCCAAAGAGGAGCCAGGAAATATGCCGCGGTGGTAAAAGAGAAAAAGGAAAAACAAATAGCAGCCATCGAGAGTGATGAAGGAGGCTTTGTTCCAACAGGGTTTACAATGGATGCATCAGCCGATACGGTTGCAATGATCAACAAATGGAAGAATCTTTTTCTGCCTTATAATATTTTCAATTTCAGCAAAGGCTATAGTGGCGTTGACGTTGGTTTCCTGAGAGGGCAGGGGATACCACTTTTTGGTCTGGAAACCGACTCACAAAGATATTTCATTTCTCATCATGGCGACACGGACACATTCGACAGGGTAAATAAACGTGAATTGCAACTTGGATGCGCAACCATTGCTTCGCTGGTTTACCTGATTGATAAAGATGGAATAAAATAAAGTCAATTGTCCTTCGTCATTGGTCAATAGTCAATAGTCAATAGTCAATAGTCAATAGTCAATAGTCAATAGTCATCTGCGTTTTGGAATTTGGAACTTGAGTCCACTCAGATAAGTCTTTTTCTTGCCACGAAGGCTCAAAGGCTCGAAGTTACGCAAAAATAATAATTACTTTTCAAAGCTTTGCGTATCTTGTTGTCTTAGGGCCTTAGCGGCAATTTTATGTGTTTTTACTTTTCGGAGCAGGCTCAATCTTGGAATTTGGAACCTGGAATTTGAGACTTGGAATTTGGAACTTGGAATTTTTCCTGACTTTGATACGCTGCTTTCCTGAATATTTTTTACTTTTGCGAACTGTTTATTAATTCTGATGATATGAACAACGAAAAGAATCGTTTTCTGAATAGCCTTTTAATTCCGGCTTTATTACTGATCGTAATGTGGGTTGTTAAAATTGTTGAAATAACCTGGAACGTTAGTTTTGCTGATTTTGGTGTAAGACCTTTACATGCTGCCGGACTGATTGGCATTATCACTTCGCCTTTCATTCACGAAAATTTCGATCATCTTATTTCCAATTCTGTGCCATTTTTCCTTTTGGCGCTCACCTTGTTTTATTTTTACAAAGGTATTGCAGGAAGGGTGTTCTTCTTCATCTGGGTTATAGATGGTATTTGCGTTTGGCTTTCCGGAAGAGATGCTTATCATATTGGCGCTAGCGGCATAGTTTACGGACTGGCATCATTCCTTTTCTTCAGCGGTATCATTCGCAGGGATTCACGACTGGCAGCGCTTACATTGGTTATTGCCTTTCTTTATGGCAGTATGGTTTGGGGGATATTCCCCAATTTCTTCCCTGATAAAAACATCTCTTTCGAAGCTCACTTGTGGGGACTTGTTGCAGGTGTAGTTTTTGCAATCTATTACAAAAAGGATGGTCCGCAGCCGATGAAATATTCATGGGAACTTGAAGAGGAAGCCGAAGAACCTGTTGAAGATGAAGAAAACGATGGGGAAACTATTGAAAAAAAAGTGAAGGCTGATCCTTTCTGGGATGCCCCGAACAATTTTGATGACTTTATTTTTAAGTTGTAGAAGGCTGAAGCTTTAACCCAGAACCTGGAAATTATAAAACTGCTGATTCCTTATAGTCAAGTCAGCATTGCTTTTCAAAGTGATTACTTCACGGGAGTGTTTTTTTTACCACATAGACACAATAGAAACATAGGTTTCACATAGTTTATTCCTAAAAAAAAGAATTAATCTGACTTCTTACCTATGTGGTGTTCTATGTATCTACTGTGCCTATGTGGTGAATTTGATTTAAGAGTGTAGGTAGTATTGTAAATTAGAGTAACTCGAAACTTTGAACATTAAACAAAACAACTAACCACAAACCACAAACTACTAACTATTTTCTGTCCCTATCCATTTCCCTCTGGATATCTTTTCCTTTTATTGTTTCGCGCTTGTCAAATTGTTTCTTTCCTTTTGCAAGTGAAATTTCAATCTTGGCAAGGCCTTTTTCATTAAGGAATAAAAGTATAGGAACGATGGTTGTGCCTTGTTCTTTCAGGCGGTTGTTGAGTTTGCGAAGCTCTCTTTTGTTGAGCAGAAGTTTGCGGTCGCGACGGGGGATATGGTTATTGTAAGTGCCAAATTCGTATTCCGAAATGTGCATATTCCGTATGAAAAGTTCATTGTCCACAAACAAACAATATGCTTCAGCAATGCTGGCTTTGCTGTTGCGGATTGACTTAATTTCAGTTCCTGTCAACATAATACCGGCCGTGAATTTCTCAATAAGGAAATATTCGAACGAAGCCTTTTTGTTTTTTATGTTTACAGGGTTTGCCATAATCATGCACCAATTGCAAAAGTAATAAAAAATGTAGTCAGAGTAATATTATTAATAGCAGTGGGCAGTAGCAGTTGCAGTGGGCAGTAGCAGTAGCAGTTGCAGTGGCAGTGGCAGTGGTAGTAGCAGTGGCAGTAGCAGTAGCAGTGGCAGTAGCAGTAGCAGTAGCAGTGGCAGTAGCAGTAGCAGTGGCAGTAGCAGTAGCAGTAGCAGTGGCAGTAGCAGTAGCAGTAGCAGTGGCAGTAGCAGTAGCAGTAGCAGTAGCAGTAGCAGTAGCAGTAGCAGTTCTGCCTAATATCCAACATCCAACAACCAACAACCAACAACAAACAACAAACAACAAACTTTTCTTCTATCCTCCTGCCTTCTTCGCTTTATATCCTTTCGCAATCAGCATTTCAACAATTTTATCACGGAAGTCGCCCTGTATAAGTATCTCGCCATCCTTTGCTGATCCGCCAACACCGAGTTTTGTTTTAAGAAATTTGCAGAGAACATCCATATCCTCCTGCTTTCCTACAAAACCTTTAATAATATTGGCAGTTTTTCCACCCCTGTGTTTCTTTTCGATAAAGACACGCAGATCCTGTTGTTGCGGTGGCAAAGTTTCAACTTCCGTGGGTCCTTCGTAGGAATATTGAAAGTTGGGATTGGTTGAGAATACAACGCCTGTAATATTTTTCTTTTTCGACATTTTGTTGTGAATTTGCAGAGTTATTAAAAGAAATTGTTCACGGAGCAAAGATAAATCATTTATTAGTTTCGGGTTTGAAGATTTTGAAGGGTTTGAAAAGTTAATTGTTTCAGGTTCTGCTTTCGATACGCACCATTTTGGAATTTGGAATTTGAAACTTGAAATTTGAAACTTGAAATTTGAAACTTGGGACTTGGAACTTCAAAGAGGAATATTTCCGTGCTTCTTAGGTGGATTAGAGAGTGTTTTATTCTGTGTCATTTCAAGAGCATGAATAAGTTTTATCCTGGTCTGACGTGGCAAAATAATTTCATCAATATATCCCAAAGCTGCTGCCTGGTATGGATTTGCGAAATTTTCTTTATAATCGTCCAGAGCCACTTTCTTCCCTTCAGCATCAGCGCTTCTGTATAAAATATTCACAGCGCCTTCGGGTCCCATCACTGCAATTTCGGCTGTTGGATAAGCCATGTTCACATCACCGCCAATATGCTTGCTCGACATCACACAATAAGCGCCTCCATAGGCTTTCCTTGTGATGACAGTGATCTTCGGAACCGTTGCTTCACAGAACGCATATAAAAGTTTTGCCCCATTTCTGATAATACCCAAATGCTCCTGTGTTGTCCCCGGTAAAAATCCCGGTACATCTTCAAAAGTGATCAGCGGAATATTGAAAGCATCGCAGAACCTAACAAAACGTGCCCCTTTTATGGAAGCATCTACATCGAGTACACCTGCAAGAACAGCAGGCTGATTTGCAACAATGCCAACAGACTTGCCTCCTAAAAAGGCGAAGCCAACCACTATATTCTGTGCAAAGAAAGGCATTACTTCAAAGAAATATTCATTGTCAACAACCGCTGTGATCAATTCTTTCATATCATACGGCTTGTTGGGATCTTCGGGGATCAATGTCTGCAACTTTTCACTTTCCCTGTGGACATCGTCAAGTGATGGCCTGTATGGTGAGTCATCCATATTGTTTGAAGGAAGGAATTGCAGAAGCTCACGGATCAGCATGAGTGTGCTTTCTTCATTTTCACTGATAAAATGCGCAACACCACTTTTGGAATTGTGTGTCATTGCACCACCCAGTTCTTCCTTTGTGACATCTTCATGTGTAACGGTCTTGATCACCTCAGGACCTGTTACAAACATGTGACTTTTCTCTTTTACCATAAACACAAAATCGGTAATAGCCGGAGAATAAACAGCGCCTCCTGCACATGGTCCCATGATGGCTGAAATTTGCGGAACAACGCCGGAAGACATGGTGTTCAGATAGAAAATATCGGCATATCCACCAAGACTTGCAACACCTTCCTGGATTCGTGCCCCTCCTGAATCATTCAACGCAATGATAGGAGCTCCATTTCTGATCGAGAGCTTTTGAACTTTGATGATCTTGTCTGCATTGGTGCGACTGAGCGAACCACCGAAAACTGTGAAATCGAAACCGAAAACATAAACCAGCCGGCCATCAATTTTGCCATAACCGGAAACAACGCCATCACCGGGGATCCTTGTTTTACTCATGTCGAAGTCCGTAGCATTATGAAGAACAAATTTATCCAGTTCATTAAAAGTGCCGTTGTCAAGCAGAATGTTGATCCTTTCCCTTACCGTTAGCTTGCCACTTTCATGCTGTTTCTTTATCCTGTCTTCACCGCCACCTGCTTCAGCAAGTTTGTTGCGTTTTTCAAACTCCTCCATTTTATGCTCAGAATTTGATTTTGTTTCTGTCTTTATTTCTTTTTTCATTTCAAAAATTTCTTTCTTTGTTTATTTTGAACTTTGAATCTTGAGTTCACTCCGATAAGTCTTTTTCTTGCCGCAAAGACGCAAAGACTCGAAGTTTCGCAAAAAAACGAACTTGCTTTTCAATGCTTTGCGTATCTTAACGTCTTACTGTCTTTGCGGCATTTTTAGTTACAGTTCAGGTAGTAA
>CAISZK010000012.1 GCA_903889915.1 uncultured Bacteroidota bacterium | reverse complement strand
TCAGTTGTTTATCGTGATGTCAAAGATACGAATTGAAAGCGAATCACAACCAGTTCCTTATATGGCAGTTAAATTAGGTCGTTGTTTATCGTGATGTCAAAGATACGAATTGAAAGCGAATCACAACTTCCATCAGCACTTGCCACGCTTCACGTTGGTTGTTTATCGTGATGTCAAAGATACGAATTGAAAGCGAATCACAACTAATTGGCTGTTATAAGTCTTTTCATTTTGGTTGTTTATCGTGATGTCAAAGATACGAATTGAAAGCGAATCACAACACTAATCCTATAGGTTCACTTCTGAAATTAGTTGTTTATCGTGATGTCAAAGATACGAATTGAAAGCGAATCACAACACAATGCTAAAAGTTAAAAAATAAACATGTGTTGTTTATCGTGATGTCAAAGATACGAATTGAAAGCGAATCACAACCTGTCTGCGTTCCTATGATTGTGTTATTGTGTTGTTTATCGTGATGTCAAAGATACGAATTGAAAGCGAATCACAACAGCAAAAAAACCAATCAGTCAGAATACTTAGTTGTTTATCGTGATGTCAAAGATACGAATTGAAAGCGAATCACAACAAGGTTCATGTGACGAAATGGTTATTTTAAGTTGTTTATCGTGATGTCAAAGATACGAATTGAAAGCGAATCACAACCACATTGGCAGGGCTGTAATTCCACAATTGTTGTTTATCGTGATGTCAAAGATACGAATTGAAAGCGAATCACAACTAATTATGCTGCAAATGTACAAAAATACATGTTGTTTATCGTGATGTCAAAGATACGAATTGAAAGCGAATCACAACGGTAATTGCAAGGCTAAAAAAGTACATAATGTTGTTTATCGTGATGTCAAAGATACGAATTGAAAGCGAATCACAACGTTCCGTTAGCAGCTACAGGAGCAGCAGTAGTTGTTTATCGTGATGTCAAAGATACGAATTGAAAGCGAATCACAACATATCTTTCAGGAATAGACTCGAAATGAACGTTGTTTATCGTGATGTCAAAGATACGAATTGAAAGCGAATCACAACAAAGAAGGTAAATGACTTTTCTTTGCTATTGTTGTTTATCGTGATGTCAAAGATACGAATTGAAAGCGAATCACAACACCTTCAGACTTCCTTTTGTTGGAATGTCAGTTGTTTGTCGTGATGTCAAAGATACGAATTGAAAGCGAATCACAACATGTTGTTTTCATCTGAATTTCTATTGTTAGTTGTTTGTCGTGATGTCAAAGATACGAATTGAAAGCGAATCATTCCGTGTTTACGGAATCAAAGTTACGAATTGCGCAACGCTCCACGTAGGAACAAGTCTGGATTGATGCTCACCGAATCATGTTTAAACAATCAACCACAAGCATCCTTATTCGTGCTGTGAACACAGGCTTAAAAATAAATATTCGGTATTTGTAAAATTTATTTAATTTTACGGAGTGATTTAAAAAAATATTAACCAAACGCTGCCAGGTTGAAAAAACGCTGGCAGGTTTTCAAACAACCGGGAACCTGCCGGCGTTTGTAAAACCCGGCAGCGTTTCAACAATGGAAATTCTCACTACCCCCTCCATTTAAAATTTCCCTCCCCCAATAAGCAACTTATTTAACATTCTCCCGACTACATAATATTAATCCACCTTTTAACTTTCTTAAATCATTCCTCATGAGAACAAAACTTACACTTTTAGCCTCTACCCTTTTGCTGATGCTGCCGGCTGTTATTGTAAAAAGCCAGCCACTCACTGCAAGCATCACTCCTGCCGATACTGCCTACGTTTGTGCAGGAATGTCCATACAGTTAACCGGAAATCCTTCGGGAGGCACGCAGCCCTACCAGCACAACTGGTCATCGAACGGAGGACAACTAAACCCTGTGAACACACAATCAACTTCATTTGTGAGCGCTGTCGCCGGTTATTTTCAGGTAATTTACACTGTCACCGATAATGCCACCAACACCGGCAGCGATACACTGGTGATTGTTGTAAGACCTTTGCCCGTTGTCCAGGTAAGTCCAACGCAGCAGATTTGTTTAGGGAGTTGTGTTACTATAACCGCCACAGGAGGTAGTACCTATTCATGGTCGCCTGCTACAGGGTTGAGTAATCCCGGCATCCCCAATCCTGTTGCCTGCCCTATGATCACCACCACTTTCACTGTAACTGTCACAGATGCGAATGGATGTTTTTCGACAAGCAACACTACGGTAAATGTCAACCCGAATCCGGTTGTCAACGCAGGAAACGATCAGTATGTTTGCCCCGGTCAATGCGCCGGACTCAATGCCAGCGGAGGATTTTCTTATTCATGGTCGCCTTCCGCAGGTCTTAGTGCAACCAATTTACCAAATCCTTCAGCATGCCCTTCCGCAACAACCCAATATTGGGTGACCGTAACTACTCTTGACGGCTGCACGGCAACGGATAATGTAATGGTAACGGTAAGCAATTTAAGCATCAATACAACATCAACTCCTGCCAGTTGCGGGCAATGTAACGGTACAGTCGCTGTAACACAAACAGGGGGCATATCACCTTTCACTTATGTGTGGTCAACAGGATCTACAGTCCCAACCCAACCCAATTTATGTTTCGGTCCTTATTATGTTACGGCTTCTGATGCTGCAGGTTGCACAGCTTTTGGCAGCGTTACAGTTAACAACAATACTACTTTAACAGATTCAATAACTACAACTCAAACATTATGCTCTCAATGTACAGGAACAGCCGATATAATAGTTTCGGGAGGGACACCTCCTTATAGTTATTTATGGGCAACAAATGATGTGACACAATCCGTGGGAAGTCTTTGCTTTGGCAATTATGGTGTGACAGTGACTGACAACGGCGGTTGTAACTTAATAGATCATGCAACGATTACCGATACCAGTACTTTGCAACTTGTATTGGATACGATCATCAACATGAACTGCTTCAACAACACAAATGGGACTATTACAGTTCATGCCACAGGTGGTGCAGGAGGATATATCTATTCGTGGTCGCCGGGAAGCTATACGACATCATCTATCACCAACCTCAGCGCAGGGAACTATGCGGTAACTGTTACCGATGCCAATGGCTGTACGCGGACAGCAATTTATTCTGTTTCTTACACAAACAATATCTACGCTTCAGTTTCAGTCACACCTTCAAATTGCGGGCAAAACGGCTCGGCAAGCATCTATGTTGCCGGCGGACATCCTCCTTATACTTTCCTCTGGAGTGATTCACTTCATCAAACCACTGCAACAGCCGTGAATTTGACACCTGGATTATATACAGTCAACATTACTGATTCTTCAGGCTGCATGATCACTGCTGCTATTAACCTGTATAATTTCAATTGCTACAACGTTATTAAAGGAAGGGTTTATAATGACCAGAACCAAAATTGTATTCAGGATAGCGGAGAATTGGGGATTCAGGGAAGCGTGATCACTGCAACGCCCGATCCTTATTATGCCTATTCGGACGTAAACGGAAATTTCACTCTTTATACAACATCATTGAACAACACTTTGACAGTTTCAAATTCTTACTCGCTTCAATATACTCCCACCTGTCCTTCCCCTGCCACACTAACGGTAAATCTTTCACAACAAGGTGACACTTCACTTGGCAACAACTTTGGCTTCTGGGCTGATCCGAATTACACCGATCTGGGTATTCATCCGGGATGGTCAGGTGCAACGCCGGGTTTTCAAAAGAAATACTGGATCTATTATTCGAATCTAAGTCCAACACCTAAAAATGCAACCATCAATTTTGTTTACGATACACTGCTGGCTTACGACAGTTGCACAACTGGCGGGGTTCGCAATGCTGCACAACACAAAATTACCTGGACGATCAGTAACATTCCAACCTCTAATTGGGATGGACCATTGTACGTCTATTTCACTGTTCCAACCACCGTGACCATTTACGATATTTTACATTCTTATTTTGAAATTTTGCCAATCTCCGGCGACGCGAATCCTTTAAATAATACGCTGTCCACTGATGAGCCTGTCACCGGTTCGCACGACCCGAATGATAAAACTGTTTCTCCGATAGGCGAAGGTCCTGCAGGGAACATTACACAAAATGATTCGGTACTTTTATACACACTGCACTTCCAGAACACGGGCAATGACACAGCATTTACAGTAGTGATAAAGGATACCCTCTCCCCTTTTCTTGATCCGGCAACTGTTGTTCCCGGCGCATCAAATCATACTTACACATTTGATCTTTCAGGTCAGGGTGTACTCACTTTCCGCTTCGATCATATTTTGCTCCCTGACAGCTCCGCCAACGAAGAAGCAAGTAATGGCTATGTAAATTATTCAATTCAACAAAAACACAACAACCCTGTAGGAACAGTGATAAGCAACAACGCTCACATTTATTTCGATTTTAATCCCGATGTGGTTACAAATACTGTGATCAATACCATCACAAACATTGCGGGAATTGAAACGATCAATAATCCTTTTTCAGTAAAAGTTTATCCAAATCCTTTTACCGACATGACCACTTTTGTTATCGAAGCTGGCGCTGCAAAGAATGCTTACACCTTTGAAATGTATGATGTGCTGGGCAATCGTGTGAGATATAAAACAGGAATTACGACACAGCAATTCCAGGTGAAAGGCCTTGGACTGAACAAAGGAATATACTTCTACAAAATTTCAGACGACGGAAGCATTATTGGTGTAGGAAAAGTGATCATTGAATAAGTCTGCTACGACAAGTTTTTTCCTGCCGCAAAGGCTCAAAGATTCGAAGTTTCACAAAAATGTTATAATCGCTTTTCAAAACTTTGCGTTTCCTGGTGTCTTGGTGTCTTAGTGGCATTTTTTATTTTAGGATTGGGTCAAATTTTCAAGAGAAAAGATCCTGTTGAAACAACTTTTTTCATTAATCACGCTCCTGAATCAATTTAACGTTCTTAACCATTTTTACTAAAATTAAGGTAAAACTTTCGTTGATGGTTAAAGAAGGGTTAAGAAATCGCCATCCGATTCTCAATTATTATTAAAGGTGGAAACATGACCTTTAAAACTTCCTTTGCTTCATTGAACAATGTTTCAATGAAAATAACAGCTTTTGTCAATTCCTTTATTATTCACAAATGCAATTGATTTCGACATCTCATCAATAATTTTGATAAGGACAAACCTTGCTTTAAAACACAATTTATGCGGGTTGGAATACCATTGAAAATAAGTGGTTGGAGAGTATGTATTTTTTTTAAAAAAAAAGTTTGCAGTTTGTTTTTTTTGTGTACTTTTGTTAACGAAATAACAAATAAAACATTAATAAAATCTGAATAAAATTAACCGGAAAATGACAATGAAATCAACACAAAACAATTTACCGCTTCAGGAGATCTCTCATGAATCGGATTTGGACAAGAATTTCGGGAAGCATATTGCAAAAATGGCACACGGTGAAAAGCTGTTTGGATGCATTCAATGCGGTAACTGCAGTGCATCGTGCCCCATGAGTGTGTACATGGATCACACACCAAGGAAAATAATTGCAATGATTAGAGCTGGTTTTAGAGACGAAGTCCTATCAAGCAAGACAATCTGGCTTTGTGCCTCTTGCTACAATTGCACAGTTGAATGCCCAAAAGGCATTAAAATAACTGAGATCATGTATGCTTTGAAAAGAGATGCTATTTTGACCAAGAATTATCCAAAAGGCTTCCCTATTCCAATTTTGTCGCGTACATTCTATAATGAAGTAAAAAGAAGCGGAAGAATTAATGAGACTTCATTGCTGATGAAATATTATTTTTCATACAACATTTTCAAGTCATTAGGCTATGCAGCTTTGGCAATAAAATTATTCTTTACGGGTAGGTTGATCTTATTCGAAAAAGGAATAAAAAATAAAGCCGGTCTTAAACAAATGCTTTCAAGTTCAAAAAATTAGTTTTAAAAATAAATAAAGGAGGAATAGACTATATGAAGTATTTATATTTTCCAGGCTGTTCATTAAAATCATCAGGACGCTCTTACGAAGAATCCTTACTTTCAGTTTTAAAGAAAATGAATGTAGGCGTTGAAGAGATTGATGACTGGAACTGCTGCGGAGCTACCAATTACATGGCAATGAATGAGCGTAATGCTATTGGCATTACCGCCAGAAACCTTGCTTTAGCTGAAAAACAAGGAAAAGAAGATATCATGGCTCCCTGTGCTGCTTGTTACATGGGCCTGCTCAAAACACAAAAGTATATCGAAACAGAACCAAAAGTAAAGGAAACTGTTTTGACAAATCTTAAAAAGTCAGGACTGGAATTTGAGAACACTTCCAAAGTGCGTCATCCGCTTGACATTTTTATTAATGATATCAGCCTCGACACAATAAAGGATAACGTTTACGCTCCGTTAAAAGGTGTAAAGGTTGCCTGCTACTACGGATGTCAGCTTACCAGACCTTATGCAACTTTCGATGACCAGAGAGACCCTCAGTCAATGGAAAACATTGTAAAAGCTCTTGGTGGTACACCTGTGGAATGGCCAATCAAAACCAGGTGCTGCAGCGGAAGTATGACCAGCACAGTTTCTGAAATTGGTTTAAGAATGAGTTACCTGATCCTGAAAGAAGCTAAAGACAGAGGTGCAGATGTGATGATCACTGCCTGCCCGCTATGCCAGTTCAACCTTGAATGTTTCCAGGGAAAAATGAGCGGCAAATATGGCGAAAACGTAAAAATGCCTGTAATGTATTTTACACAACTTATGGGTATGGCTTTCGGCCTTGACAAAAAGGAATTAGGTTTGCATCGTATGTTGTCACCTGAACTTAGTTTATCATAATTAAAAAGGAGGAAAAAATTATGTCAAATCAAAAAGAAGAAATAAGGATAGGGTATTATGTTTGTCATTGCGGACATAATATCGCCGGAGTTATTGATGTTAAATCAGTAGCTGAATATTGCGCAAAGCTTCCCAATGTTGTTGTTGCAAGGGAATATAAGTATATGTGTTCCGACCCCGGTCAGGAATTAATTCAAAAGGATATTAAGGAATTAAACCTTAACAGGGTTGTTGTAGCATCATGCTCTCCATTATTACATGAATCAACTTTCAGAGGCGCTACCAGCAAAGCAGGGTTAAACCAGTTTTACATGCAGATGGTAAACATCAGGGAAAACGCTTCATGGGTTCATGAAAGTAAGGAAGAAGCTACTGAAAAAGCCAAAGATCTTTCAAGGGCAGCCATTCACCGTGTTGCTTTCAACAAAGCTTTGGAAAAGAAAAAAGTTCCTGTAAACCCTACAGCACTCGTTGTTGGCGGAGGTATAGCAGGTATTGCAGCAGCCATGAGTCTGGCAAATGCAGGAAAGAAAGTTTACCTTGTTGAAAAAGACCCCACCATTGGCGGTTACATGGCTAAATTCGATAAGACCTTCCCTACACTGGATTGCGCTGCTTGTATTCTTACTCCTAAAATGTCATCCGTTCTGAAACATCCGAATATTACCTTATTATCTTATTCCGAAGTTTCCGAAGTGGAAGGTTATGTTGGCAACTATAAAATAAAGGTAACAAGAAAGCCAAGATACGTTAAAGAAGAATTGTGCGTTGGTTGTTATGATTGTATCACTGCCTGCACATTCAAAGAAGGTAAGTTCCCTGATGAATTCAATTTTGGATTAAGCAAAAGGAAACCGGTTTATATACCTTTCCCACAAGCCACCCCACTGGTAGCAGTGATTGACGAGAAAACATGTATTCATTTCAAAACCGGCAAATGTCCGCAAACCTGCGCCAAAGCCTGCGAAAGAAATGCAATAGACTTTACACAAAAACCGGAAGTTGTTGAACTGAATGTTGGCGTTGTGATCCTCACAACCGGATTCCAACCATTCGATGCAAAGAAAGCTTCAAATTATGGTTACGGAAAATATCCAAACGTGTTCACATCACTCGAAGTTGAACGATTGGTTAATGCTTCAGGACCAACAGAAGGTCATGTTGTTTTAAGAGACGGTGTAACTCATCCAAAGAGCATTGGTATTATTCACTGCGTTGGATCAAGAGATGAAAAAACCAACAAATGGTGTTCAAGGGTTTGCTGCATGTATTCACTGAAACTTGCACACTTACTTAAAGAACATTCAGGCGCTGAAATTTACAACTTCTATATTGACATGAGAACTCCGGGTAAAGGTTACGAAGAGTTTTATGATAAATTATTAAATGAAGGCGTGCAATTCATCAGAGGCCGTGTTGCCGAAGTGAATGACTGGGCAACCACTCCTGAAGAAAAAGGAAAATTGTTGATCAGGGCTGAAGACACCATGATAGGAATGGTTAGAAGAATTCCTGTAGATATGGTTGTTCTGGCCGTTGGTCTTGAGCCGGGTAAAGATGCACAGGAAATCAGAAAAATGTTCAACATTTCATGTTCTAATGAAGGATTCTTCCTTGAAAGACACCCGAAATTAGCTCCTGTTGACACCTTCACCGAAGGAGTATTTATTGCAGGCGCTTGCCAGGGTCCTAAAGACATTCCTGACAGTGTTGCACAGGCCGGCGCTGCCGCTGCACAAGCACTGGCGCTTATTGATACAGGTCATGTGGAACTTGAACCAAACACAGCATTTATCACAGAAGAAAGATGTTGCGGTTGCCAGGTTTGTGTTGCAATGTGTCCTTACACAGCTATCTCTTTCGACCCTGTGAAAAAAGCTTCTTCTATCAATGAAGCATTATGTAAAGGTTGTGGAACATGTGTTGCTGCCTGCGGATCGAATGCAATTACTCAGAACCTCTTTACTGATGTAGAAATAATGAGTGAAATTGACGGAATATTAATTAACTAAAATAAACTTACAAAAAATGACAAATATGAATACAGAACAATGGTCACCTAAAATAGTTGCTTTTTTCTGCAACTGGTGCACATATACAGCTTCTGACCTGGCTGGTGTATCCAGATTAAGATATGCCCCTTCAACACGAGTTATTCGTGTGATGTGTTCAGGCAGAATTGACCCTGAGTTTATTATGGAAGCATTTGCCAAAGGAGCCGATGGTGTTTTGATTGGCGGATGTCACCCGGGCGATTGCCATTATTCAGAAGGTAATTACAAATGCCTGCGACGTTATGATTTGTTGCAAAGATATATCGAACAGATGGGCATTGATACCAGAAGACTCAGACTGGAATGGATCAGCGCAGCCGAAGGAAAGAAACTGCAGGAAGTGGTCAATGAAATGACAAACACCCTGAAAGAAATAGGACCTTCGAAAATTAAACATGTAGTAGAAACAATAGAAAAATAAGGAGGAAAATATAAATGGGAAATGACAAACCAAAATTAAAACTTGCCGTTTATTGGGGTGCAGCATGCGGTGGATGTTGTGTATCTGTCCTCGATGTGCATGAAAAACTATTTGACGTGGTTGCCAATGCTGACTTAGTGTTCTGGCCAATAGCTCTTGATGTAAAATACAAGGATGTTGAAGAAATGCCTGATCAGCATATTGATGTTACTTTGTTCAACGGTGCAGTTCGCAACAGCGAAAATGAACACATTGCAAAATTATTGCGTCAGAAGACAAAAATAATGATTGCTTACGGTTCATGCGCTCACATGGGTGGAATTCCGGGACTCGCTAACTTTTCAACAAAAGAAGAACTCTATAAAAGGGTTTATGAAGACAGCGAATCAACAGAAAACGCTCAGAAAGTATATCCGCAAACAGAAACAACAATAGCTGAAGGTAAGTTGACTTTACCTAACTTCTATAAAGATGTCTGCACACTTGATCAGATAGTGGATGTGGATTACTACCTCCCCGGCTGTCCTCCTCAAACCGAAAGATTGGTTGAAGTATTTATGGCAGTGGTGACAGGTGCAGAACTTCCTCCAAAAGGTTCTGTGATAGGCGCTGGCTCTAAAGTTCAGTGTGACGAATGTAAGAGGGAAAAAGTAAACAAATCCGGAATTACACGTTTCTACAGGACATGGGAAAAAGAAGATGATGGCAAAACCTGTCTGAATGAACAAGGCTTCCTTTGCATGGGACCGGCAACAAGAAATGGTTGCGGCGTTCGTTGCGTTGAAGGCAATGCTCCTTGTCGTGGTTGTTATGGTCCTTTGGATGGAATTCCTGATCCGGGCGCTAAAATGATGTCGGCAATTGCTTCCATGCTTAACGAAAAAGAAGAAGGTGATATCCAAAAAGCATTAGACACCGTGGTTGACCCTGCAGGAACTTTCTACAGGTTCAGTTTACCGGGATCTATACTCAGGAGGAAACAGTCATAAAAAAGTTTAAAGTTTAAAGTTCAATGTTCGAAGTTATACTGTTCAAAGTTTTCTGAGAAACACTGACTTTAAAATTAATTAATAACATTAGAAAAAACATAAACAATGAAACAATACACAATAGACCCTGTTACAAGACTTGAAGGTCATGGCAAGATCGAGATATTCTGCAATGACGACGGAGATGTTGAAAACGTTTATTTTCAGGTTCCCGAATTAAGAGGATTTGAAAAATTTCTTGAAGGCAGACCCATTGAAGAAGTATGTCAGATAGTAACCAAGATATGCGGTGTTTGTCCCGGTTGTCACCACATGGCTGCCGGTAAAGCTGCCGATGCTGTTTTTGGAGTAGAGCCTACCCCTACTGCAAGGAAAATAAGAGAATTATTCTACATGGCTCACTTTGTTCATAGCCATATCGCTCACTTCTATGCTTTAGGCGCTCCTGACTTTGTAGTCGGACCTACTGCTCCCAAAGCTGAAAGAAACGTACTCGGCGTAATTGCCAAGGTTGGCGCTGAAATTGGCACCGAAGTTCTTAAACAAAGAAGAATTGCACAGGAAATTCAGGCACTGATCGGAGGTCATCAGACACATGTGATGATGAATGTACCCGGTGGTGTAAGAAAAGGAATAAACGAAGAACAAAGAAAAGACATAGTTGAAAAAGCAAAAGGTTTTGTTGAGTTCTCAAAATTCTCAATGAAAATTTTCAATGATGTTGTTCTTGCCAATAAAGATTATGTTGACATTATTGTGAATGGACCATATTCATTGAAGATTCACTCAATGGGACTGGTTGACGAAAACAATAAAGTTAACTTCTACGATGGAAAAGTCCGCGTTGTCGGTACCGATGGCAAAGAGCTTTGCAAATACGCTCCTAAAGATTACAGAGATTATGTAGCTGAAAGAGTTGAACCCTGGAGTTATTTAAAATTCCCTTACCTGAAAAAAGTTGGCTGGAAAGGTTTTGTTGAAGGACAGGATTCAGGCGTATATCATGCAACACCTTTATCAAGACTCAATGCTTCCGATGGTATGGCTACCCCAATTGCACAGCAGGAATACGAAAGAATGTATGCTACACTTGGTGGCAAACCGGTCAACAATACACTGGCAATGCATTGGGCACGCCTTGTAGAGTTGATCTACTCAGCAGAAAGATGCCTGGAAATAGTTCAGGATACTACAATAACAGATACCAACCTGAGAGCTAAAATAGAAAACAAACCTACCGAAGGTGTTGGAACAGTAGAAGCTCAGCGTGGTACTCTGACTCACCATTACTGGACAAACGAAAAAGGCATGGTAACAAAAGCAAACCTTATTGTTGGAACAACCAACAACAACGCTGCTATTTGCATGTCGCTGAAGAAAGCTGCACAGGGATTAATTAAAAAAGGTGAAGTTCCAACTGATGGCATATTCAACATGATTGAAATGGCTTTCCGTGCTTACGACCCTTGCTTCTCCTGCGCAACCCACAGTTTACCCGGACAGATGCCGATGATAGTTAACATCCGCGATATGGAAGGTAATATTAAAAGTTCAATTAAGAGAGATTAAGTTGTAGTCAATAAAAATGAAAACCCCGGAGTGAGTGGCTTCGGGGTTTTTTATTGCAGCTAAGAAATTATTTAATGTCAATTTTAGGAGTAGCACAAACAAGGGGTATCCGAATAAATTATTACAGTTGTTCAATTTCCTCAATTGACAGCCCTGTAGATTTAGCAATAATATTTTTGTCAACTCCTGCCCTCTTTAATTGTATCGCTACTTCAATTTTACCTTCTTTTCTACCTTGCTTTCTTTCCCACGCCTCTTCAAATTTTATTGTCTCAACAATACTTGCTTCATAGCTTTTATCTTCCCAATATCTTTTATATGCACGGCGTTCTTGCTCCGAAAGGTTATCGAGTTTAAGTATTTCTTTCACTTCAGCTAAACCCTTTGCATGGAACTCGTCTTTTATCTCATCATTTTTCAGGTAGTAAATCCATTCATCTAATGTGCTTTTTGCATAATCATCAAAACGATTCACACGGATAATGTAATACTCCGGAAATATTTGTGCCGGTTTGTTTTTATGAAAGTTCTCAATTTGTTTATCTGAAAGCATTAATGTATCATGCTTGTGCATCCCTTCAAATACAGTTGTTCCATGATAAATGTAATCTTCTCCCAGACCCAAATCGAAGTAAATAATGTTTACCGAATAAACTTTTCTAACATTTGTATAAGGAGCGCCAAGCTTCATGTATTCGCTAATCAGCTTTGAAGTTCCATAAAGCATCCTGTGGAAATAATCAAATTCGCTACGGTTTTGGATTTCTATTATTGTCAACTCTTTCTTCGAATTTTCAACTAACAGATCAACCCTGTTGAATTTATCATCGTCGGTTTCCTGATTGCTTTC
>CAISZK010000011.1 GCA_903889915.1 uncultured Bacteroidota bacterium | reverse complement strand
GGCGCTATTCAACATCTTGGAGGGATCAGTTCATCCAAATGTATAGTGGCAGTGAATAAAGATCCTGATGCTCCAATATGGGAAGCTGCCGACTATGGCATTGTGGGTGATGCACTGAAAGTGTTGCCCGAAATAATTGCAGCGGTGAAAGAACTCAAAGCAAGCTAAGTGAAACTTTCAAACTAACTGCCCTATATTATTTCATCGAATTACGAATTTTTTACGAATATACGAATTACGAAAGCGTTGATTGATTCGTACTTCGTAAATTCGTATCTTTGTTCGTACTTCGATGAAATAATTTTTTTGCTGATTTTATTTTAAATATCGAGCGACATTGCAACCAATTCCGCAATGTCGTAATTGAAAATTTCCTCTTCTTTATTTTTATACTTTAGTCCGTCGGTCATCATAACCATGCAGAAAGGACAGGTAGTTGCAATGATGTTGGCTCCTGTCTGCAATGCTTCTTCGGTTCTTTCAATAAAAATTTCCTTATCCCCTTTTTCAGCTTCTTTGAACATTTGAGCGCCGCCGGCGCCACAACACAATGCAAAACTTTTATGCCTTTTCATTTCAACTTTCGTTGAAGGAATGGCATTCAACACTTCTCTCGGAGCTTCATAAATATTGTTGGAACGCCCCAGGTAGCAGGGATCGTGATAGGTTATTTTTTTATCTTTTAAAAGTTGTGAATCTATTTTGAGTTTGCCTTCGTCAATGAACTTTTTCAAAAATTGGGTGTAATGCATCACTTCATAATTTCCGCCAAGGTCGGGATATTCGTTTTTGAAAATATTAAAACAATGAGGACAAATGGTCAATATCTTCTTCACATCATAACGGGTCAACGTTTCAATGTTCATCAATGCCTGCATCTGGTAGAGCATTTCGTTTCCTGCCCTGCGTGCAGGATCGCCTGTGCATGATTCTTCTTTGCCAAGAACCGCATAGCTTACTTTCAGGTAAGACAAAATTTTTGCAAAAGCGCGTGAGACTTTTTTATAACGATCATCAAAAGCGCCTGCACACCCAACCCAGAAAAGATATTCCGGTCTCTCCCCTTTTGCAAAAACATTGGCCATTACCGGCACTTCAATATTTATCTGATCTTCCATAATCCTGATTATTAAAAGTCATTTGTCATTGGTCATTGGTCATTTGTCAAGTGTCAAGTGTCAAGTGTCATAAGTCAAAGGTCAAATTGACTGATGACTATTGACTAATGACTAATGACTATTTACTAATGACCATTGACTATTTCACTTTCATAGTTAAATTCTTTGCCCATATCATTCTGTCTTCCGATGAAAATTGCCAGGGAGCGCCGTTGTTCTGGATATTTGAGAATATCATATTCAACCCTGAAGGAGCGGAAGACTCTTCCATCACAAGATATCTTCGCATTTCCATGATGAGAATCGGATGATTGATGTTGATTGGGCATTCGGTTGCACAGGCATTACAAGTGGTGCAAGCCCATAACTCTTCTGTTGTAACATAATCCCTGATCAGAGATTTATTATCGGTAAAGGATTTGTTTTTGCTCAATGAAGGGCCTTTCTCTTTCATCCTCGCCCGGAGATCCATGATCACTTTACGTGGTGATAGCAATTTACCTGTGATATTCGCAGGACACTTTGAGGTACATCTGCCGCATTCGGTACATGCCAAAGAATCCAGGTAACTTTTCCATGTTACATCTTCTGCATCTTTCACACCAAATCTTTCAGGCGGCGCTTCTGTTGCAGCCGGTGTGGCATAAGCAAGATTTGGATCCATCATGATCTTCACTTCCTTTGTAACATTGTCCATGTTTGGCAGCTTTCCCAGCGGATCAAGCCGGCTAAGAAACACATTGGGAACCGACATGAAAACATGAAAATGCTTTGAATAGGGAAGAATATTCATGAAAATAAATATCAAAATGATGTGTGACCACCAACTGAATTCGTAATAAAACCCGTGGTGACTGAGTGGCTGAATAAGCTGAGCGATCAGATTGCTCACAGGATAGGCTGCATGGCTTTCCGGGTGCATTGAAATGTAATTTGCATTCATCAACAAAAGGGAAACCATCAGAAAGAAAATCAGTGACAGGGCAATGTTTGCATCAATGTGCGAATTGTGTTTCATCTCAATTCCTGAAAATCTCCGAACATTCATGAATATCCGCCGGAACAAAAAGATGACAACAGAGATAAGAACCAGCAAAGCGAAAATGTCGCCAAAAGCCATCAGAAAAGTATAAACTATCCCTAAAAATGAAAGTGATTTTTCCATACCTGAAACGCCATCAATCATCATGTCCAGCGAACCGAAAAGAATCACGCAGAAGCCCCAAAAAACCAATGCATGAAAGAATCCCATTACAGGTCTTCTGAAAATCTTCGATTGCCAAATTGCCACCTTTAATGTCATCCAAATTCGTAATCCAATATTTTTAATTGGAAAAGGTTTGGTGAGTTTGAACATTGCAACAATCCTTGAAAAGGAATAAGCCAATATTCCAAAGGCTATGATCATAGATAAAATAAACAGGATCTGTTTTACCATTCTATTGAGATTTTCTAAAACTAATATTTACGCATTTCCTTAGTGAAACTTTCAAAAATAACTTCCCCATATTATTTCATCGAAGTACGAATTTTTTACGAAAATACGAACTACGAAAGCGTTGATTGATTCGTACTTCGTAAATTCGTATTTTTTTCGTACTTCGGTGAAATAATGTTTTTGATGATTTTATTTTGAACTTTTTTACTTACTATAATTTTATGGCTGTCTTTTCAACAATACTCATTTCCTTAATAAGGTTGCCGGCACCGGCGTATTTATCAATAATAAAAAGCACATACCTTATATCAACGCAAATGGTGCGCTGTAGTTTTGGATTGTAAGCAATACTGCCTGACATAGCCTCCCAGTTTCCATCAAAGGCAAGCCCAATCAATTGCCCGTCGCCATTGATAACAGGGCTTCCTGAGTTGCCACCGGTAATGTCATTGTTCGTAAGGAAGCAGACTTTCAGCTCACCGTCTTCGGCATATTTTCCATAATCTTTTTTCTTATAAAGTTCCTTGAGTTTTGCAGGTACAATAAATTCTTCGTTGGTGCTGTCTGCTTTTTCCATCACACCTTTCAATGTTGTGTAATAATCATACTGAACTGCATCGGCAGGATAATAATCGAGCACTTTTCCATAGGTCAGCCTCATGGTTGAATTGGCGTTCGGAGCGTATTTCTTTGTGGGGTCCATGGCTTTCAGACCTGCAACGAACAAACGGTTTCCTTTTCCCAACTTGCTGCTTGCATCATTATATTTGACACTGATTTCCCTGTATTTTTTCATCACCGAGAGCATAAGTTTAAAAGCAGGATCTTTCTCAAGCAGGCTTTTATCAGGCTTTTCAAGAAAAGCGTCAACTTTTTTCTCATCAACAAAAATGGATTTTAAGAAAATATCTTTGGCATACTTTGCAAAATCGTTCTTGTATTTTTTGCCAATCTCTTTAAAAATATCAGGGTAATAATCCGTACTGACATCGGTAAAAAATAGGGTGAGCATAGCTGCAAAAATCTTCTGATCTGTCGGAGCGTTATAGTCCTTAAAATATTTAGTGGCTGCCAGCTTAAGAGCTGCAATACTTTTTGCGATCTTGTTTTTGTCAACTGTGTCCTTTTTCATTTCATTGTACAGACCTTCGAAGCGGCTAACATAACGGATGATCTCGCAACCGCCCAACAATGCTTCAGTATAATAAAGCCTGGTCTTGGCATATTTGCTCACTTCAGTATAAGCAGCAGCAATATCGGTAAGAGCCTCTCCGTATTTGGTTTTTGTAGAATCGCTTGAATTGACCCATTTCTCAAAAGCTGTTTCAGTTTCTTTTTTCTCATCATAGATCTTCAAAGCTTTCAAACCTTTGCTTTGCCCGATGTAGTATTTCCAGTAATTTGAAGATGCTTTGTACTTTGCTGAATACTGAATTCTCACAGCAGCATTGGCATCCATATCATTTTTCATCAGTTCGAGTTTCTTTCCCCTGATTTTTACAATGGTTGGATTTGTTTCATCCAGTGCGAGGTTCACTCCATAAGAAGTCAGGAAACGATCGGTAGTTCCGGGATAACCCAGAATCATTGTAAAGTCATTTTCTTTGTAACCGGCAATTGAAACAGGCAATGAATGTTTGGGTTTCAGAGGCACATTGGTTTTTGAATAAGGTGCGGGATTTCCATCAGCATCAGCATAAACGCGGAACATTGAAAAGTCGCAGGTATGTCTTGGCCACATCCAGTTGTCAGTGTCACCGCCATAGCTACCGATGGATTCAGGAGGAGCACCAACAAGGCGCACATCTTTATACACTTCGTAAACGAACATGTAGTATTCGTTGCCATCGAAAAAGCTTTTCACACTGGCATCATACAGTGTATTTTTGGTTGCTGCTGCTTTTAATTTTGCTGAAATTTCTTCAATTTTAGCAGCCCTTTCAGCTTCTGTCATTTTGGTAGTAAGCGGACCTAAGATTTGTGATGTAACATCTTCTATCCTTATCAGAAAAGTAACAGTCAATCCCTCGCTGGATAGTTCTTCGGCTTTTGTTGTTGCCCAAAAACCATTGGTTAAGTAATCATGATCAACAGTGCTGTTTGCTTGAATAGAACCATAACCACAATGATGATTGGTAATAATTAATCCTTCATTTGAAATAACTTCGCCTGTGCAACCATTTCCAAACTGCACAATTGCATCCTTCAGACTGGCATGATTTACACTGTAAATTTCATCAGCCGTGAGATGACAACCCATCTTCTGCATGTCAACATAATTAAGGCGTTCAATAAGCAATGGCAACCACATTCCCTCATCAGCACGAGCGTTAAAGCCCAGGAAGATCGCTAAGAGCATCATTACCGAAATAACTTTTTTTATCATTTTGGAATAGTTTTTTAAAATTTAACGTATAAGCTTGTTTTTACAGTTGCAAATATACCGATATGTTATTGGTAAAAGAAATTTTTTGAAAAGTCACCGGATTAAGTT
>CAISZK010000010.1 GCA_903889915.1 uncultured Bacteroidota bacterium | reverse complement strand
TTTTGCTTACAAGAAATCCGATAAGGTTATTTCGCTTTTACCATTTACACTAAGCCACATGCTTGCTCATGGTCTAAAAAAAGAAAAATGGAATTACATACCAAATGGAATTGATCTGAATCAATGGGAGAACATTAAAAACATTCCTGACAATGTCATGATCAAACTAAATGAAATTAAAAAGACCTTTTCAAAAATTGTGGCATATACCGGAACATTTGGGTTGGCAAATGCACTGGATAGTTTATTGGATGCATCAAAACTTGTAAATGATATGCAGGTCGCCTTTATATTGTTCGGAAAGGGGCCGTTAACATCACATCTTAAAGAAAGAATAGAAAAAGAGAATCTTGAAAATGTGTTCCTTTTTGAGCCTGTTCCTAAAAATTCAATTCCACATTTGCTTTCACTGTTTGACATTTTATACATTGGTCTGCAAAACCAACCATTATTCAGGTTTGGCATTAGTCCTAACAAACTTATAGATTACATGATGTCAGCAAAACCGTTAATTCTGGCAATCAAAGCAGGTAACGATATGGTAACAGAGGCCGACTGCGGAGTGACGATAGAACCTGAAGACCCTAATGCTATTTCCGACGCTATCAGAAAAATTGTTTCGATGTCACCCGAAGATATTAAAAGATTAGGAGAGAATGGCAAACGATACATTCTCCGTTATCATACCTTTCAATATCTGGCTTCTAAATTTATAGAGGCAATAAAATAAATTTATTTCAGCAAGCTTAAATATTTCTTTTCTACTTCGGCCATATTCTTTGACCATATAGCTTGTTCAGAAATTATCTTATCATTATAGGCGATGCACGAAAGCTCCAATGCAGAATAATTTTGATAAACAAATAAAATTTTTTCAGCCAAAATTTCAGGACTATCAACAGGAACAACAAAGCCATTCACACCATCACTTATCCAGGGTTTGTTTGGTGGAATATCTGATGCAATAATAAAAGCTCCACAAGCCATAGCCTCCATCAACGACACACTGTTTCCATCCGACAAAGAAACTGTGACATAAACATGAGTCTGGTTAAGTGTTTTCACCAGATCCTCAAAAGGCAACCTTCCTGTAAAATGAACCACATCATTTATTTCAAGTTCATTTACGAGATCTTCAAAACTTTTTCTTAATGAACCCGCTCCAATCATATTTACCGTAAGTCCCGGAATTTTATCCTTGACAATTTTCACTGCTTTAAATATTAAAGGCAGGTTATAAATTGGTTCAAAATAACGGGTGCTCGTAATTACAAATTTATCAGCAGGTGGTTGGTGATGTACACTGCTAAAAATTTTATCATCAATACCGAAAATCACCTTAGATATTTTTTCACGGGGAACTCCAAGAATTATCAGTTTTTCGGTCATGTGGTCGGCCATTGACGTGATCCAATCAGCTTTCTTTAATGAAAATTTTATTATCATTTTGTATAAAACAGATTGAAACGCGGTAATAAGAACATCAGTTCCCATGGCTGTGATAACATAAGGATGATAGCCTGCAAGTGCGCCTAAAAGTCCATAGCTGGAAGCATAATGAGCGTGAAGAATATCAGGTTTAATCTTTTTGACCAATGATTTTACTTTTCTGAATTTGAAAATAATTTTCCAATTGCCACCGGCACTAGCGATGTTCCCCGCATCAATAAAATGAAAATGCACACCATCCAAATCCGTATTTCGCAAAGTTATCAGGTGTACCTCATGGCCGGCAGAAAGAAAATATTGACACCACCTTTCTGTATGCACACTTTGACCATCGGCTAGAAAACAGATTTTCATAAATTACAATTGACGTTTTGCAGTTGTTTAATTTAGAAATTAATATACAGAGATATTGGAAAGATGATTAAAATTCGAATTATCAAAAATTACCTGAAATACTTATTATGCGAATCTGATATGAATCATTAAAATGATAGTAAAAATTCCTCAGCAGTCATTACAGGAATTTTTGCACTTTTGAAATCTTTTAAATTTCTGGTAATAATAATATCAATTTTGTTTTCAATGGCAATATAGTATTGAATAGAATCCTCAAAATCCTTAAAATGCGAATTCAATCCCAAGTCAATAATTTTTTCATCACATGGTAAAATTTTTACAAGTACTCTGAATTTTCTTAAAATTTCTCTTGATTCATTCGCTGATAATATTTTTGACAAAATATAATTGACGTTGATTATCGAAATGGAAGTAGTGTAAAGACGAATTTTCTTCTTATCACCCAGGGAAAATAGTTTTGCTGCAAACTCAAAAAAAGGTTGCCGTTTCGCAAGAAGATCAAGAATAATGTTGGTGTCGAGTAATATTTTTTTCACTTGTATTTTTCATTTAAGTAATTCAAATATTCACTTTTAAAATCAAAGTCATTTGGTAATTTCACAACTCCACTTAAACTATCCACCAAAGGGGTAATCTCAAATTCTTTCACCTCTTGACTTGTCATAGAATTAAGATATAATTCAATCATACGGGATAGACTTGTACTGTGATTTTTCGCATAAAACTTTGCGTTCTCTATTATACTTTTATTTAATCTTATTGTCAGCTTTGTATTCATGATTTTGAAAAATTTACTCTTACAAAGATAGAGAAATTGTTTTAAATTAATAACAATTGCGAATACTTAGGATTGCCTGTTTATGTCAAATTTAATGACTCAGTATTATTGTCAATAGGCCTGAAGTTCTTTTTTGAAAATTCCGAAAATAGTATTGCATTGAAAAACGTATAAAAAATCACCCCAGCCTGCGTCTCAAACATTGACTCCACTAAAAGATTTATCACCATCAACAAAAGAAAAAATGCATAGAGAAGGTTTCGTCTTTTCCAGGAAAAATAAAAAGGATATGCAAACATGAAAACCAACAAAAAGATACCTGGCAATCCCAATGCAATAAATGTTTGCAGGAACTGATTGTGGGCATTGAGTTTTTTTTCATACGCCCCTTTGATCCCATACTTTTGATAATTTTCCAACAACACATCCTTTACATCACCTGTTCCCACACCGGCAATAAGATTATCGGAAATAATTTTCGCTGAAACTTTCCATATCATGATACGCTCAACGGTTCCATCGCCTGATGCCTTGTCCAGATTCTTAAAATTTTTGACAGTCTCCCCCGCAGATACGATACGGTTTGTAATTCCCGCAAAATTGTGAACAATAAAAACAACAGAAATCACAACACCCATCAATAACGAAGCGCTCAAAATATATTTCTTCTGCCTGATAAAAAAATAAATCGAGTACAAATAGATCAAGCCCAAAAACAACAGTCCAAGTTTTGAATTGAGAAAAACGATAAATACTGAAAAATAAAAAATCAGAAAAACCGCAATCCACCTGTATTTTATGATGATCGTATTTTTTGTTACAAGCATCCATAACAAAGCAATGATGCAAAAATTAAGGTGCATTGCAAAATAGCTTGGGTGCATAAACCAGGCAAGAGTGGCATAATAAAAGTCAAAGATATCGTGGGAAGATGTGAACAAAACTGCTGAATGAGTATAGCTGATAAGCGTCCCAATAAAACTTCCGCTGATAAAAGCAATTAAAATATGCTGGAAAAATTTGGATTCCTTTTCTTTTTCCAGTGACAAATACAGCAACGGCATCTGTAGCATCGGAACTTTTAAAAAGACATCGTCAATTCCATACCGCATATTATCCGAATAAAAAAGCCCGATCAGGTATAGCAAATATAGGGAAATAAAAACCAGGATGCTTTTATTCTTTTTAATGTTCTTCCATTTTTGCGGCAAAGAATCATCAAAAAACCATGACACACAAAGAAAACACAGGATAGTTGGAATCGCATGTTTTGCCAAAGGAATGGTAAACGCAAGCAACAAAGAAGCGCCATAAAACACTTTCTGTGCAAATCTATTTACTGCTTTTATTCCCATCAACAAATCATTTGAAAGTCAAAAATCTCTTCAAAGTGTAAAAGTATGCTTTGGTTTTATAAAAATACAATTGTCTGAATGGCGATAAAACCAGAAAGACAAAAAGCTTTAAAATTACATTAACAAAACTGATAACCCAGAGCAAAATTACGGCTATTAAAGAACCATGCACCTTGTAAAAATTAATTTTATTCACCGTCTGAAAATAAATTGACAGGTTGTAATTCTTCTTTGCACTTTGCCCTATATGATGGATGATCGCAGCTTCATGATAATAGTAATTATGCAAACCTGCTTTCTTCGCTCTGAAACAAAGATCCACATCTTCTATCCAGAATAATTTTTCATCCAGTCCATCTAATTTTTTTAGCACATTCTTTGAAAAAATAAGTGTAGCTCCCGACATGGAATCAACTTCAAAACTTGTGTTGAAATCTTTTTCCTTATAATATTTACGGGGAATTAAAAAATTCAAATACCAAATTTCTGCTATGATATACCTGACTTTTGGAAAACGCCAGACAACATTTTGTCTGCTCATATCCGGGTTCAATAATTTTGGTCCAACTATGCCGGCACCATCTATGGTTTTATAAAAGGCAAGAAGTTTTTGAATCGAATTATCAATGATCTCCGTGTCCGGGTTTAGCATCAGGATATAGTCACCGGTTGCCACAGCAAAGCCCTGGTTGTTGGCAGCAGGGAAACCGGCATTAAAATTATTTTCTATAATCTTAACTTCAGAAAATCTTTGCCTCACTGCCTGACTGCTGCCATCTACAGAGCAGTTATCAACAACTATAATTTCAATGAGAATATCCGTTCCGATGTTTTTAATTACTGATTCAATACATCGAATGAGTAATTCCCTGACATTGTAACTAACGATTATTATGGATAATTCAGTTCTGTTCATTGTGCCACGACAAATAAATATTTTGAGAAATCCCAATTACAATCCATATCAAACTTGAAATCAGATAAAAATCATTGACGTTACTGACAATGTTCTGAACTGCCACCACCAGTATTATTACAAACAAAAAAAGATAAAAATCCGTCTGGTGTTTTCTTAAATATTTGACACTTTGAACAACGTATGTCCCCATTAAAATCAAATAGGAAAACAGTCCCCAGACACCTGTTTCATTCAGCATTTTCAAATAGTAACCATCCGTTGAAAAAGTGGCCGCCTTGGTTGAATATCTTCCAAAAAACCTTGCAGCCACATGACCGGCCATGCCAAGACCATAACCCATCGGTCGGTTAAGAAAATCATTCCAGGCATGTATCCAAAGCTCAACACGTGTCATTCCTCTTTTCATTGACAGCGTATCCCACGCCGAATCGAATATAAATGCCAGAATATTGGTAACAACTTTATCGAGCATCCAAAAACAGAAAATCACAAACGCCATAACCAGAATAGACTTTACAAAGTCACGCCAGTTCTTCATTAAAATGGCTAGCAATACCAATCCAAAAAAGAAACTGATGATTGCTCCGCGCGATATTGTCAGGAATAAGCAACTCCATATGATCCCGAAAAACAAATAATGTATCCATTTCCCTTTTTGCAAGGCTTTGTAATAAAAATAAAGTCCACAGATGGTCATCAATGAAGCGAACATAACAGGTGTCCAGAAGAGCGATCCCATACGCCTGACAAAATATTCCATTTCAACAAAATTTCCTTTCGCCATCATGTAGTCGTAAAAATCTGTAAAAATGAAGTAGATCAAAAGTCCTGCAATTGCAAGCGTCAGCGACCACATTGAAATTTTACGGATCAGTTTTTCGTATTTTTCCATTTCAGAAGGATGCCACATTCTGACAATAAAATAAAACACCATCGGAAGATAGGTCAACCTAAAGCCATAAATTGAAAGTTTCAGATCATGCGCCAGTATGGTTCCATACACTACATTCGTCAAAATATAGAGAGCAATAATTTTATCAAAAAGTGAAAATTGTCTGTAAAACAATTTCAAATCTGATTTCAGGATCATGTACAAAAGCACGAATAATGCGAGTATTTCAGGCAATGAAGAAAAAATATATTCAACCACTGAAACTGAAGTATCCGATCCGAATATTAAAATTCGCAGTGTAATGAAAAGACTGCAAAAAATAAAATAAGCCATGATCAATCCTGAAACCATACCACCATCAGCGCCGGATTTACCGAAAAGATCTCTGAAATTTTTAATTGTTTTTACCATCGCGTGAATTATTTCAAATAATGTTTTTTGACTGCATTGAAGATCCAGAAAATTATAAAAATATCCAATAGCGAATAAGAAATTGAAATTATATAAAACCCTTGCAAAATATCTTTGGCAACAAGCCCCGAATACACGATAGCTATTGTCATGATCGAAATACCAACAAAAGAAATTTTCGCCATTTGTTTCTGAATTTTGATAATGATTGCAGTCTGTGATATGGTCATCCGAATAAAATCGAAATAGATCCATGGTGACAGAATTTTTGCGTAAAGCCCCGCTATTCTCCATTTCTCACTAAAAACAAATGCAAACAAATTTTCTCCTGACAAAAGTAAAATTATTGGAATTGGCAATGCGATAATAGCTGCCTTTTTGATGGTTTCTTTCATCAGGTTTTGGATATTTTCATCTGCACAAAATTTCTCCGAGGCACGCTGATAATACACTTGTGCAATGGCCCCGCCAATCAAATTTACCGGCGCCTGCAGTATCCTCATCCCGAAAGAATACATTCCAAGAATTGCCGAATTAAAAAAAACCGGTACCAGGTAAACAATACCATTCAACTGGTACATGTCAATCAGTGCCTGGATTGAATTAACCTTTGGCATCTCCCGGTATTTGTAAGCAGTCAGTTTCAGATATGAAAACTTTGTAGTCCTCAACTGGTGCACAAATTCTTTAATTTCTTTCTTCAAAAAAATAAAATCCGAAAAAATAAGCCCCGCCAGATTACCCGTGATCAGCCCGAATGAATTTAATTTTAAGAACCCAAACAACGCTGATGAACCATTGATCGCAATTGAATTATTGATTCTGAAAAAAGAAATTTTCCTGTACTCTTTCTTGCGGTTGTTCCAGTTTACAAATATCTGGTACAAACCTGTCAGAAAAACAAACACAGGGATCAGCAAAAACCAGCACGAAATAAGGCCAACCGCACATAGTATCCCAACAACAACAAAAGACAAAAGTGATACTGCACTGCAAATGTAAAAGCTCAGCAATATCAGCCTGTACGAATCCCTGTTACTTTTCGGAAGCAGTATTGCAAGGTCATAGCGACCGCTGACAATAACAGCAATTCCCGAAACTACCGACATGAAAATTGAAAAAAAACCAAAATCTTCACGGGCATACAAACGACTTAGCACCGGCAATATCAAAAAAGGAATTGCTTGTGCAATGGCCGTTCCCGTAGCCAATGTCAGAACATTTTTTGTAAATTCAGAACCGCTGGATCTTATTGCCATTAAACAATGATTGGTTTTTTACAAAAGTAAAAGAATTCTTATTTCATTAGGAAATTTAATTTTCAACAAGCACTATAAAGGCTTAAGGATATAGGTAAATAACAAGCACCCACATTCCCCCTTCCCTTCCCCCTTCTATCATCTATCATCTATCTTCTATCATCTATTTTCTATCCCCTCTTTTCTATCCCCTTCCCTCCTTCCATTCTTATTCTTACTTTTGCCAATATTTTCATTGAAACAAACCATGAAAAAATTTTCTCCGTTTATTTTAGACAGCTTCGATTTGAAGAACAAATTCCTCCTGCGAAACATTTTGCTTCTCGGCTTCATCCTCCGCTTGATCTCCGTGATCTTCGCCAAAGGTTTCGGAATGCATGACGATCATTTTTTAGTCATCGAAGCCGCCCAGTCATGGGCCGACGGAACCGACTACAACAATTGGCTTCCCTCAAGCGGAGCAACAACTCCCGATGGTCATTCATTTTTATATTCTGGCATTCACTTCCTGATTTTCGTTTTTTTCAAATTTATTCATTTCAACGATCCCCAATCCAAAATGTTTGCCATCCGCCTTATCCACGCATTGTTTTCACTCATAACCATCAATTGCGGATTCAAAATCGCCGATAAATTAGCAGGCAAAAAAGCAGCCAGGCTAACCGGAATACTTCTTGCCACTTATTGGTTCATGCCCTGGCTCAGCGTGCGCAACCTCGTCGAAGTTACCTGCATCCCTTTGCTCATGTGGGGCTCATGGATCTATCTCAAAGCAATCACCGAACATCAAAAACACTGGCATTTCCTCATTGCCGGCATCATTTTAGGATTTAGTCTCTCCATGCGCTTTCAGGTAATTTCCTATGTCATCGGCTTTGGTCTCGGCATGTTGTTTCTCAAACAATGGAAACCTTTTCTGTTAGTAACCCTCGGCGCCATCATTTCATTTGTCGCCGTTCAGGGCATCATTGACCAGGTCATCTGGGGCTATCCCTTCGCTGAGTTTCGCGAGTACATTCGTTACAACCTCGAAAATGCTTACAACTATGTCATCAACCCTTGGTATTCCTACATTCTGCTCATGCTTGGCATCCTGATTCCACCCATAAGTTTTTTCCTCTTTTTTGGATTTTTCCGTACTTACAAGCTCCAAACCGCAATGTTTGCCGGCACTTTGCTATTCATCATTTTTCATTCCTACTTCCCAAACAAGCAGGAACGCTTCATCCTGCCCATCGTTCCCATGTTCGTCACACTCGGCATTTGCGGCTGGTATAAGTTCACACGCATTTCAAAATTCTGGAGCAGGCACTATAAAATCATCACCGTCAGTTTTGTTTTTTTCTGGACCATCAACATCCTCGTTTTGCCTTTCATCTCCACCATGTATTCAAAAAAAGCCCGCGTCGAATCCATGATCTATCTCTCAAAATATCCAAATATCAAGATTGATTTGCTCGAAGATATTTATCATGGCACTCCCAAACTTTCGCCACAGTTCTATCTCCGTCAATGGATGCACGAAGATTATATCGGGCAGGATTTCCCTTTCGACACCCTCAAAAAACAATTGGAAAATCGCCGCACTGATCAATACCCCCGTTTTGTCCTGTTTTTCGATAACCGCGACATTCCAAAAAGAGTGAAGAAAGTTGAAGAATTACTTCCGAATCTTGCTTACGAAACTACGGTCCAACCTGGCTTTATTGACAAACTCATGTATTGGCTCAACCCCAAAAACGTCAACGAAACAATAGTTATTTACAGGAACAAAGATTTCTTCCCGGAAAAAATTGAATAAATAACTGAAAATATTAGTGCATTTATCCACCCCAAATATTTTACCTATCTTTGAACCCCAATTCAAAACCCATTTTCTTCTGAAAAAAGATTTCAGTGAAAATTTTTGTCAATATCACCATTGACAATTGCTGCAAATCTTGATTGCCGTAAGGAAATCAGAAAATAGTGACTTAAAAATTATGAGCAAAATATCAGGCATTCTCTACAAGTCTATAATGACAGCCTTCAACATCTGCCCTTTCAAAAGGTCATTATGTTTTGGAATAAAATCCCTGAATATTCCTTTCGGAAAACTCTACATGGATTTCAAATTCAAAGGAAAATTTAAAGTCAGGGTTGATCATGATAACTCCTTTCTTATGTACCAGCACGGAGGCACTATTGAGAACGAAACTTTTTGGAAAGGATTATTCGTTACCTGGGAAAACGAAACCGGCTGGGTATGGAAACAACTTTGCAAATGTTCCGATATAGTCTTCGATATCGGCGCAAACACCGGCATCTATAGTTTAATTACAAAAAGCATCAATCCCACTTCCAGCGTCTATGCCTTTGAACCCTCCAATAACACTTTTGATAAACTCACGCTAAACAATTCAATCAACAATTACAATATCAAATGCGAGAAAATAGCCCTGTCAAACAAAACCTGTAAGCAAACATTTTTCGACACTACTTACACACATCAAACAAGCGCATCCCTTTCAGCCGACATTTTAAAAAATGTCTGCGAATGTAAAGGCGACATTGTTGAGTACAGCGTGCAAACAATGACAATGGCCCAGTACATCGAAACAAACAACATCGGAAAAATTGACCTCATAAAAATTGATATTGAACTGCACGAACCCGAAGCCATACAGGGTTTCGGAAAATATCTGACACTATACAAACCCATCGTAATTATTGAAGTTTTGACTGACAAAGTCGCCAATGAATTGAACAACCTGATTGGCGATGATTTTATCAGGCTTCACCTGAAAGAAAATGAAAGAGCTGAATTTGTTACACATTTCAAAGTATATCCCGGCCAGTGGAACTACATTTTCTTTCACAAAGACACCGAAACCAAGATCCGCCAACATACCACTTTGAATTGGTAACCTCCAACACCCAACATCCCACATCCAACATCCAACATCTAACATCTAACATCCAACAACCAACATCTAACATCCAACAACCAACATCCAACATCCAACATCCAACATCTAACATCTAACATCTAACATCCAACATCCAACATCCAACATCCAACATCCAACTTCTATTTCCTCAATTGACATTTCGATGCTCAAAACTTTTTTCCCTTTTCACTTTTCGCATAAAAAATTCACTTACTTTTGAAAGTTGAAAATCGAGCCTCCATGAACATTGCTTTCAGAAATAATACACCACGCTGGATCATATTCCTGATTGATTTACTGATTTGCACCTTCTCTATTATTATAGCTTATTTGTTGCGCTTCAATTTCACCATTCCAATCAACGAACTGCAACTCCTTCCCAAAGTCCTTATCATTGTTCTTTCCGTTCGGATTTTAAGTTTTATTATTGCCAAAACCTATGCAGGAATTGTGCGCTACACCAGCACTCGCGATGCAGTGAGGATTTTTCTGGTGCTTACCGCCGGCAGTGTATTTTTCATTATTATCAACATCATCAGCTTTTATTTCGTCAATAAAACTTTCCAGATACCTTTCTCTATTATCAGCATTGATTACCTTTTCACCGTTTTTGTGATGTGCGCATTCAGGATCATTGTCAAGATTACTTTTATGGAAATGCAAAACCCTACCAAATCCAAAACGAATGTTATCATTTTCGGAGCAGGTGAATCAGGCATCAATACTAAAAGAGCCATTGATCGTGATGCAGGGATGAAGTACAAAGTGATTTGCTTTATTGATGATGATGTAAAAAAAATCGGAAGATTGCTCGAAGGTGTAAATATAAATGGAGCCGACAAGCTTGAAAAAATGCTGGAGACAAAAACAATTGCTCATGTGATCATCTCCATTCAAAATCTAAAGCCCGAACGAAAAAGAGAGATCAGTGAACTCTGCCTGCAATACAACACCAAAGTACTTATTGTACCTCCCGTTGAACGCTGGATAAACGGAGAACTCAGTTTCAAACAAATCAAAAAAATCAACATCGAAGATCTGCTCGGCCGCGAAGTAATAAAACTTGATGAAAATGAAATTTCAAAACAACTCCACGGCAAAGTTGTTTTGATCACAGGCGCTGCCGGCAGCATCGGCAGTGAACTGGCACGACAGATCACTCAGTATTCTCCGAAAAAAATTGTTCTTCTCGATCAGGCCGAAACACCATTATTTCATATTGATCTCGAGATGATCGAAAAGTTCCGCAGTTCGGATGTTGAAACAGTCATAGGTGATATCAGGAATCAGGATCGCATGAACAAACTTTTCGAACATTTCAAACCCAATCTTGTTTACCATGCAGCCGCCTACAAGCATGTGCCCATGATGGAGAACAATCCTTCCGAAGCAGTGCTCACAAATATTGAAGGAACAAAAATCATTGCAGATCTCTCCGTGAAACACAATGTTGATAAGTTTGTAATGGTTTCTACAGATAAAGCAGTAAGGCCAACAAGCGTGATGGGAGCTTCAAAAAGAATTGCTGAAATCTACACCCAATCGCTCAACAAACTGAACAAATCAAAATTCATAACCACCCGCTTCGGCAATGTTCTTGGTTCAAACGGTTCCGTGATCCCATTATTTAAAGAGCAAATTGAAAAAGGCGGCCCTGTCACAATTACAGATCCAAGTGTTACACGATATTTCATGACCATCACTGAAGCCTGTCGCCTGGTTTTAGAAGCAGGAGCCATGGGGCATGGTGGAGAAATATTTATTTTCGACATGGGAAATTCTGTCAAAATACTTGACCTCGCCAAAAAAATGATACGGTTGTCAGGACTTACACTTGGAAAAGATATTCAGATAGCATACACTGGACTAAGACCAGGTGAAAAACTTTATGAAGAATTGTTGAATGATAAAGAGAATACTCTGCCCACGCATCATCCGAAAATCTTAATTGCAAAAGTTCAGGAAAGCGATATGGAGAAAATTTCTCATGACGTTGGTGATCTCATAAGTCTTTTTGACAAACAGGAAAACATTGCAATTGTGAAAAAGATGAAGGAGATCGTTCCTGAATACGTTAGTAACAATTCCATCTTCACTGAACTTGACACTTAAATTACAATAAGGGAAACCTTCTAAATAAAAATACGTTAAAGCCAACTTGAATATTGAACAGTTTTAAACAAACACGACTAAAAATAACAAAATAGTGGTAACTAATTTCACACTGGTTGGCAACAAATTGAAAAATATTTCGTCTTCGCAGTTGCTATTTAAATTTTATTTGTACTTTTGGAAATCGTTTTTAAGTTAAATCAGGTTAGGAAATTTTTCTATTTTAAAACAAAGCAAATACTACAACTAATAGATTATCATTACATTTACATACTTACTTAAGCAAACTAAATTTAGGATTATGAAAAAAAATATACTAATATTTTTGATGATGATGCTGGCCTTTACAGCAAAAATTTACCCACAATGTGTCAACGCTGATTTTTCCAATGGCGATTTCACCAACTGGATAGGAACTACAGGTGAGAACAGTGGTGGTGTTTTCAGTAACCAGGTAATGGGAATTGTGCAGGGTGTTACAAACTCTCTCCCAACAGATCCGGGAAGACAGACAATTATTAATGTGGGCTACTGGGATGCAAATACAAACGGTTTGCTTTGGACTTTACCTCCGGGTGCAACCTCATGCGCCAGGTTGGGTAATGAAAATGTTAACTATGAAGCAGAAAGATTAGCTTATACCATACATGTAAATCCTACCAACTCAGTATTTACATATCAGTATGCTGTGGTTTTAGAAGACCCGGCACACCCTGTTTCTGATCAGCCTAAATTTACTATTTATGTGGTGGACTCACTTCAAAATATTGCTGACTCAGTCTGCGGAATTTATCAGGTTTCTTCCAGCGCCGGTATTCCTGGTTGGCAGGATGCAACACATGCTGCCGATGGAGAAGCTGACCACTGGAAAGATTGGACAACTGTTGGAGTTGACCTCTCACCGTACATTAATCATCAAGTTACAATTGTATTTACAACTTATGACTGTGCACAGGGAGCCCACTTTGGTTATGCATACATCGCCTGCCATTGCGGAGCGCTGGCTATGCAACAACAATGTCAGGGATCTTCTGATGTTTTAACCGCACCACCCGGATTCTCATCTTATTTGTGGAGCACAGGCGAAACTACACAATCAATAACTATCGCCAATCCCGTCAATGGTGATACTGTTCATGTCCATTGTTTGTCTGTGCAGGGTTGTGCAATGGATATGAGTTTAGTTTTAGACATTCAACCTGTTTCATTTACTGTAAATTCACCAACCATTTGTCTTGGTTCTTCAGCAACACTTACACCAACAGGATCCGGATTAACTTATAATTGGAGTAATGGCTCTGTTGGATCTCCAATAACTGTTTCACCCACTGTCACCACCACATATCTTGTTACTGCAACAGCCAGTGGAGGATGTAGTGATACCAGTCATGCAACAGTAGTTGTTGATTCAATACTTGCAACTATTTCCCATGTTGATTCTGTTTTATGTAATGGACAAAGCACAGGAAGCGCAACAGTGATTGCCAGTCTCGGCGCTCCAAACTATACATATTCCTGGAATACAAATCCGGCACAAAACTCTGCAACAGCTACAAGTTTACCTGCCGGCACCTATATAGTCACAGCAACAGATGCTGATGGTTGTACAAGTACCGCAAGTGCTGTAGTTGATCAACCCACATTAGTATCACCCGTTTTGACACCCACAAATGAAGGATGTTTGCACAGTTGCACAGGTGGAATAGCAACATCTGTATCCGGAGGAACTGGTCCATATACTTATGCATGGACTGAAGGAGAAACTACATCATCACTCACCGGATTATGTGCAGGAACTTACACAGTTTCCGTTACCGACAGTCATAATTGCGAGGTTACCGAAAGTGCAACAGTTGGAACAAACACACTTATAAATGCCACCTTCACAGCCAATCCATCAGAAGGAACCATTCCTCTGAATGTTCAATTTACATTTACAGGAACTGGTGCAAACACTTACCAATGGGATTTTGGTGATGGCAATACATCTACTCTTCAGAACCCAACAGACGTTTATAATGTTGCAGGAACATACAATGTGATACTGATTATCAATAGCGGCTCACCTGATTTTTGTGCTGATACTGTAAGTATGCCTATAGTTGCTGAACTTCCTTCATTTTTAATTGTACCAAATGTTTTCACTCCCAATGGAGATGGTCATAACGATATGTTTACGGTTTCGTACCAGAGTATTGTTTCTTTCGATTGTGTTATTTTTAATCGTTGGGGAAATAAGATTTTTGAATGGTCAGATGTATCTAAAGGATGGGAAGGAAAAACCGAAGGCGGAGCTGAATGTAGTGATGGAGTTTATTACTATATCCTGAGTGCAAAAGGAGTTGACAAAATTGATTACGAAATGCATGGTACTGTTACCTTATTCAGACACCCGTAATTGATATTAAATGAAAGTTGACATAAAAATAATAGAACACTGATCAGTAATTTATCAAAGAAACACTGTTCATTCGTTATTATTTTTATGTCAATTTCATCCTGCCATTAAATTACATCTGAGAAAATTATTGCAATAGCAATAACGGCAAACAAAAAAAGTTTGAGTTGCAATCGACAACTCATTTTAAAAACAGAGTTACTATCGAGAACGTTTTCGGATTTCGATTCCTCCTATAGTTATTTTACATTTAGGGATATTAAAGGATGAAATGATTTAATGGAGGCAAAACTTCTGCAATCCTTTTTTTATAAAAACGATTAGTATAAAGGTTGATTTACTAATTAATTCCTCGTTAACATTGAAAATATGAAAAATATAGTCAAGACTAAGTTGAGTATTTTACCAATATTCCTTATGTTGTTTTTGTTTTTCATTCCGTTCATAAATTATTCTCAGAATAATTTATGTTCCACTGCTGATCCATTTTGCACAGGCACCACCTATAATTATCCTGCCGGAGTTAATGCTGGCTCAGGCCAATCCGGGCCAAGTTATAGTTGCCTTGGCTCAGAACCAAACCCAGCCTGGTATTATTTACAAATAGCAAATCCCGGTAACCTCGAAATTCAAATGGTTGGAGGGAATAGCTCAAATGATATTGATTTTTGTTGTTGGGGGCCTTTCCCTAATTTAGCATCTGCTTGCACTAACCTCACAGGTGGAACTGGCCTATCCAGTCACCATGCTCATGGTGCGGGTGGAGGTTATCCAAGCGGCAACGTCGTGGATTGTAGTTATGATATCAGTTCTGCAGAATGGTGTTATATTCCGAATGCACAAACCGGTCAGATTTACATGTTGATGATCACCAATTATTCAAATTCGGCATGTAATATTATTTTCTCACAGGATACGGGACCTGGTACTACCGATTGTTCAATTGTTGCGCCCCCAATTATCAACAATGGTCCATTATGTGTTGGTCAGACATTGATCCTTACTGTTACAAATCCAACCAATGGGGCAACCTATCACTGGACAGGACCAAATGGGTTTACTTCAACCACAATGAACCCGACCATCCCCAATGTAACAACAGCAAATGCCGGAGTTTATTCACTTTCTATTACACTAAATGGATTAACAAGCCCGGCTGTTACAACTACTGTTGTTATTAATTCAAATCCTGTAGTTGATGCAGGTTTGCCACAAACTATCTGTGCAGGTGCAGTTGCATCGCTCAGTGCAAGCGGAGGAACAACATATCAATGGAGCACACCTCCGGGCGGAACAACTCAGTCAGTATCTGTTACTCCTGCATCAACCTCAACATATACCGTTACAGGGACAACAAATGGCTGTACCGGAACCGACAATGTGGTTGTTACAGTCAACCCTGTTCCGACTCTTCAACTATCATCAACCAATGCTTCATGCGGAAACAGCAATGGTACAGCAACAGTTACTGCTACCGGAGGCTCCGGTTCATATACCTATAGCTGGAATTCATCACCTGTTCAAACTACACAAACAGCTACCAATCTTGCACCCGGAAATTACATAGTTACTGTCAATGATGGAAATTGCCCGGTGATCGGAACGGTTACTGTTGGAAATAATCCTTCTCCTACCTTAAGCATCTCAAATACGCCTGGAACATGCGGAAACTTCAATGGTACAGCAACTGTTGTTGCTACCGGAGGATCGGGAAATTTTATTTATTCTTGGAGCACAACACCCACGCAAACCACCTCATCAATTTCAGCTTTAGCAGCCGGAACATATAGTGTTACGGTCAGCGATGGATTTTGCACTGTTTCAACTTCGACAAATGTTGTGGTTAATACTGCTCCAACATCAAGCATTAGCAATTCTGTTAACCCTACCTGCGGAAGTTCGAACGGATCAGTTACTGTAACTGCTGCTGCGGGTTCAGGAACCTATACTTATACATGGAGCACTTCACCAGTTCAAAATACTGCAACCGCCTCAAATCTTACTCAGGGAACTTATACGGTTACTGTTTCAGACGGAGGATGCACATGCACCAGCAGCGCAACAATAACCAATATCGGAGGACCTACGACTACCACAACTTCGACAAATGCCGGTTGCGGAAATAATACCGGAACAGCTACTGCCAATCCAAGCGGAGGTTCCGGTACATATACTTACACCTGGGATTCTTCTCCTGCCCAATCTACGCAGACAGCTTCAAACCTTGCACCGGGTAATTATTCTGTAACAGTAAATGATGGAACCTGCACGGTTGTTGGAACTGTTACCGTTGGAAATGACCTTGCACCTACCCTCTCAACCACCTTTACAAACGAAAATTGCGGACATGCAAATGGTACAGCAACAGTAACTGCAACAGGTGGAACAGGTAACTATACCTATAACTGGAGCATTGTTCCTGCACAGACAACACAGACCGCAACCAATCTGCCGGGTGGAAATTATACTGTGACGGTAAATGATGGAATTTGCACAGTAACCACAACAGTCACCATCACAAATCTTGCAGGACCTTCAGCCAGCATCAGTAATCCGGTAAATACTACCTGTTCACTATCGAACGGTTCTGCTGTTGTTACAGCCAATGGAGGGACACCTGGTTATACATATCTTTGGAATTCCATCCCACAGCAAACTACAACAACATTGCAAGGTGTGCCTGCCGGGACATATTCCGTTACTGTAACCGATAATGTTGGTTGTATTGCCACCAATACTGTTACAATTACTGATTCACCAGGTCCCACCGCCCAAATCACAAATGTTTCAAGCGCTACATGCGGACAGACTGATGGATCAATCTCAGTAACCGCTACCGGTGGAACATCTCCAATCACTTATTCATGGAACACCATGCCGGTTCAATCAACCCCTACTGCTGTAGGTGTTCCGTCGGGTAATTATATCGTGACTGTTTCCGATGGCAATGGGTGTACTGCCACAGCCACTTCGACAGTTAATACGACCAACAATCCTACAGCCACTGTTATTACAACACCTGATTATTGCAATCAGTCAAATGGGACTGCCACAGTTTCTGCAGTTGGTGGTAGTGGAAATTATACTTATTTATGGAGCAATGGACAAACTACCCAAACAATCACAGGTCTTGATGTAGGGTCTGTTTCAGTTACTGTGACTGATGGGCCTTGTTCTGCAACAGCAAATGGAAATGTTACCAGTGTTGCAGGCCCTGTCGCAAACTTTTCGTGTAATCCTAAAATCCTTAATTTAATGGAAGGGCCTGTTTCATTCCTGGATAATTCTACCGGCAACGTTGTAAATTGGTTTTGGATTTATGGAGACGGAAGCCCGGATGGTACAGGTTCAGCCAACACACATGTTTTTCAAAACCTGGGAACATTTGTTGTTACTCTGATCATTACTGACGATCATGGTTGTACTGATACAATTACTGATACAATAAGGGTAAAGGACATTTTTACATTCTATGTTCCAAATGCATTTACTCCTAACGGGGATGGAATCAATGATTTCTTTTACCCGCAAGGTGTAAGTGTTGATCCCGATAATTTTGACGAATACATTTTTGACCGCTGGGGCAATATTATTTTCCACACAAATAAATGGATAGATAATCGTGCTGAAGGTTGGAACGGTACAAAGGATAATGACGGATCTGCCAGCGATGTGGTGCCTGATGTTTTTGTTTACCGTATCAAAGTGAAAGAAAAAGCAGGACCGAAGCACGAATATTTCGGAAGAATATCATCCATTCCCTAGTGAAACATTCAAAATAACTTCTCTAGATTATTGCATCGAAGTACGAATTCTTTACGAATATACGAATTACGAAGGCGTTGAGTGATTATTCGTACTTCGTATGTTCGTAGTTTTTGTTCGTAGTTCGATGAAATAATGTCTTTGCTAATTTTATTCTATGACTTTTTAAAATCTGAATTGCAAAACCATTCCGTAAGAATTATCCAGTGGATTTACCACAGGGAGAAGGGTAAGATTGTTGAGATTTCTTCGGATATTCTTAACATGCCGCTGGTAGTAGTGGACATCGCTCCATCCATCAATAAAACCAATAAGTGCGCCTCCTGCAATGGCGCCACAGGCGATACCAGGCCAGATATTGCTGGTTTTACCGTCGGATAAAAGATAGACTGATCCGAGAACTCCGGCAGTAGCAATGGTTCCCCATGCAATTGTTTTGAAAAGTTTTTTGTTCCGGGTTCCGCGTTCGCGACGAAGGTCGTTCATCATTTGATTTTTCTGCTGTTCACGCTGCATTCTTTGTTGCTCTTCCATAATACTTCTGCGCAATGCAGGGATCTGTTCAAGCCTGGCTTTGATGATATTCACAGAGTCTGTTGCAGCAAATTTCTGTTCATAACTTCTAAACCATCTTTCTGCTTCATCTGCATTTTTGTTGATAACAGCCAAATCTCCGCTACGCAGATACATCAGACGCAGCGAATCGCTTATTTCTTTATGATAAATACCCTGAGGGAAGTTCCTGTAATAATCTTCATAAGGCTGCATTTCTCCTGAATTTTTTGCTTTATAATAAAGCGCCAATTGCCTTGCGAGTTCCGCGTATCTTCCGTAAGGTCTTTTTTGAATGTAATCTTCAAACAATCTTGGATCGGTTGATTTTCCTGCAACAACCCACAGCTTTTCATCCATCGCCATGTCTCTGAAAAAGCCCCTGGGATGGTCTTTCACATATTTATCATAGCCTGCACCCGTGGTGTCGAGAGCGGCTTTTTTCCAGGCTATTTCATCGGCGAGATATTTTTCAACATTTGAATTAAATTCATCAATCCTTTTGTAGAAATCAGTGGTTTTATCAGGTTTCAGGGAATCGTAGGCGGGCAATGCTTTTTTCAGATTTGCAAATTCGCCATCGTCAAGGTAGCATTTTATGAGAAGCTCTTCGATAAACTTATTCTTACTCCCCATCATGATACGTGCAGAGTCGAGGTCGGTAATGCAGCTTTTGTAGTTTCTGCTGTTGTATTTTTCGAGCGCCAGATTGTATTTATCATAAGCATCCAGATTATCGTCCCAATAACGTTTCAGCTCAGCAGCCTTTACTTTTTCAGCATCCACGCATTTCAGCACCTGCCCTCTTGAACCTGCAATCAGAACGGCTGCTTCGCCCAATTTACTCACTGCAAAAAAATCAGCGGGGGCATTTACGTACATCTCATCCCAATCTTTTCCTCCATCAGATGATTTTAAAACGGTGCCTTCCATCCCAACACAATAAGCATTGTCGTTGTCAACGAAACATATTTTTATCAGATCTTTTTCGTTTGAAAGTTCAACTCTATCCCAGGAAGAACCTCCATCGGCAGTGGTGATAATTGTACCGCCCCAGCCTACTGCAAAACCTGTTGTGGCATTGATAAAATGAACGGATTCGAGAATATTTTCAACGCCGGTTTCAAGTTTTAGCCACGAAGCGCCGCCATTGGTTGTTTTCATCATCAAGCCATTCCATCCAACTATGTAACCTGTGGTAGCATTTTGAAAATAAATATCTTTCAGCCACTTGTCGGAATCAATATAAATTTTCGACCAGGTAAGACCGCCATTTACTGTGGTGATCAAAGTACCGTTTGTACCGCAGGCAAAACCTGTGAAAGCATTGATGAAATAAACGCATTTCAGATCAGCCTCGGTACCGCTGGTAAGCCGTCGCCAGGAATTACCGCCATCTATAGTTTTAATGATAGTGCCATTGTTGCCGGCAGCATAGCCGGTTTTAGAATCGGTGAAGCAAACGGATTCGAGGGATTTTTCAGTACCTGACATGAGGTTGCGCCAGGTTTTTCCTTCGTCGGAAGTCTTGATGATCTTTCCTCCGTTGCCGACGATGAAGGCTGTGGCAGAATCAATGGAGCAAATTGATTTAAGAGTATTTTGTGTTCCGGTTGGCAAAGGGATCAGTTGGTCATTTGGGGTTTGAAAATCCTGAACTATGTTTTGTGCTTTTATTTCAAATGAAGTACATAATAAAAATAAAATGAGAAGAATGTTGAAGAGAGATTTTTTTGATTTCATGTTGTAATGTTTTCGAAAAAAATTGGTTTGCAAAATTAATAAAATACGGGGCATTGTTGATAATAAAGGGAAGATTTTGATTAACTGCTTATCTCCTTCTGTCAAGTTGAAGAATTTTTATAGATTTACACAGGAACAGAGAAGATCGTTACCGTGAGAATTTTTAGAAAATTTGAAATGTTGGGAAGTAAAGATAAAAAATGCTCCGTAGGAGCAATATCTTTGTAGTAGTAAGCAGAGAGGGCAATGAAGCAGCGTAGC
>CAISZK010000009.1 GCA_903889915.1 uncultured Bacteroidota bacterium | reverse complement strand
TGTTGCCAATTTTTTTAATTGTTTCCAAAGGCGGCAATGGCATTTCCCGAAGCTCGGTGGCGCTTACATTTACATTGCCATTGAAAATTCTGAAAAAGTAATCGAACAAAGTACTGTTCAGCAAAGCGCATAGCCCCACAATTTCATCGCGGTCCAAATGTCCTTTGGGACGGTAAATGTAATTCACTTTATTCTCAACGCCGATGTAGTCGGATTGAATAAAATTTGAAAAATAAGGAGCCGCAACCAATCGGTTTTTATCGTCTTTGCTGCTAAAGCGACGCAACAACACATAATTTTTATTTGGTATCAGCAAGGATTTCGATTCGTCCTGAATTTTTATATATTGCCCTTTGTCGGGCTTGGTCATGGGCCATTCAAGCGTCATTTGTTTTACGTTGTGCAACCAAAACAAAGGAGCAAGAAACACAGTGCCGTTTTCAAACGTATCCTGTATGAAATTTCTTGCACGGAAAGCGACAACAGGTCCTGTTGAGATTTGAATATTATATGTGTTCAGCGTACTGCCTGAAGGCGATTCCGACCAGTTCTTAAAAATATTGATGATGGATTCTTCAAAATCATTGGTAGGCAGGAAAAGAATTTTTTCGTTGGTAGTTAAATCAATCAGTTGTTTTAACTGAAAGGCTTTAATTTCGGGAGTTTTAATATCCTTCAATCCCTGCGATGATGAAACAAAAACCTGGTGGGCGGGGTTTGTTTTTTGTTTGCGTGTTCCTTTAATGATAACGGTTTCCTGCAAAACTTTGTCGCGGTTAAAAGTATCTTTGCGCGAAACAAACAAATGCACTTTGTCAATCTCAAAAATTTTAAAGAAATATTCCCGGAACACTTTGAAATAGCCACCCGACGCATAAGAACGGGGAGTTATGAAAACAAGCTGCCCATCGTCTTTCAGTAGCCGCGCAGATATTGCCATGAAAAGCGAATAGATATTCGGATGCCCGTTAACAACCGCTTTGGCGGCTTGCACCCTTTTGTCATCAATAGGAAGTTTAAAATACGGAGGATTGGAAATAATAATATCGAAAGGTTCAACCGTAACGGAAAACAAATTCACATTGTCGCTAAGGCAATGCGCATTTTCAAGAACAAAATCATTTGTATTGATGATGTAATCAAGGCTGATGTTTTTTGACTGCAGCCATTCTTTTAAATACTCAACCGACTTTTGCAGCAGCGGAATTACTTCTTTGTCGGTTTCGTAAATTAGCAGTTCAATTTTTTTGAGAATATTTTTATCGTCTGCCAGATGTTCTATCAAAGCGCAGGAAAGTATTGCTGTTCCGCTACCGGGGTCAAGTATGCGAACCGATTCTTTATTGTAATCAACAAAAGAGCCCATCAATTCAGCAATTTCAACAGGAGTAAAAAATTGCCCGTTTTCCTTTTTATGTTCCTGGTTTACTAATGAGGTATAATAAGTGCCCATGCGGTCTGCATAATGACTGGGAAGTTCATTTGGTAAGGGTTGTATGGGATTATTATTTTGCATTATTTTTTAAAAATATTCTGAACTCCTTATTCCTACTGCATTTTATTGGATGTTGCCTGCAATGGAATTAATAAAAATAACTCAATAAAAACTTTCAAATGAAGTGTCAAAAATAATAAAAATTTCTTACAAAATATTTTATTTTGACATGACTTTATATTTTCCTTTTTTTTTCACCTCATCCTCCCCACTCTCCTCAACATTTCCCTCATTTCCCTGATGATGATGGCGTGTTTTTTCTTCAAGGTGAATGGGCTTTTTGCAGAATTGCGTTCGGCAATTTCTATTCATCCAAAACCTATCCCTATAAAAATGTATCTTATGATCTGGTGATTCTTTTATCCTAACTTCAGTTTCCCAGGCAATGTTTGCGGTGTGTTTTCTGAATTCTGAGAAATCGGGAAAGGCGAAAACATAAACTTTCCCAAGCTCAAAAGATGCATTAACACTTCTTAAAAAAAACATTCCATTTCAAAATACTTTTTTCAAAAAAGTGATTTTAAAATAGGTTGCGCCCAATTATTAACAGGGGAATAAATTTTTCCCAATTCACCATTGGTAGCTCTCAACAATAGTTTCGGTTCAGCATTGTCAACTGAGTTATCATACACATAAAGCCTGTCAACAATTCTTGCAGCTATACAACAGTTTGAAATGGATTTGGAAAAACGACTGATAATTTTCGAAATGGGTACATCGTGCCCGCCTTCCATTACACGGTGTGCAATGCGTGAAGCATTAATTGAGGGATGGTCAGTGCCTACAAAAAAGAGCCTCGTAAAATATCCTTCATCTTTGGCCTTCATTATGTATTCCAGCTTTTCGCTTGCTGAAAGCACGGTTTCAAAGCATATTCCTTTTTTTTCACAAAGATATTTTCCTCTGAGTTCGGCAGCTTTGATCACTGCCTTCATCACTGCCTGCGGAGAATTCCAATCACCGAATTCCTCTTGTGCTATGATGTCGGGGTTAATATAAACACAACCTTCGATCCATTCATGTTCCAATATATTATTGGTAACAGATGTTTTCCCCGAACCGTTCGGACCGGCAATAATGATCAGTTTTGGCTTTTCAATATTCATTTGGCAGCTGGATGTAATGTTGTCCATTGCTGTTTTGAGGCATGTACCAATTGCTGTAATTGTTCCCAGAAAACTTTATCTGCAATTTCGGCTTTTCTCCGTGCTTTTGCGGCAACCTGCTGCATCAAAAGTTGCAATTGTTCGTCCGTCGGTTCCTTGTCGGAAGTAAACCTATATTTGATTTTCATAAACGAAAATTATTTAATGCAAAAGTAAACATTTCTTCTTTTCTATTTTCAATTTTTTTTCACCTCATCCTCCCCATCCTCCTCAACATTTCTCTCATTTCCCTGATGATGATAGCGTGTTTTTTCTTCAGGGCAAATACACTTTTTGCGGACATGAGTATGGCAATTTCGTTCCAGGTTAAATTCTGCACATAGCGGTAATGCAGAATCATCTTTTCGGTTTGCGATAAATTTTGTTTGAAGTCGTTGATGAGCCTTAATGTTTCAGCATTATAGTCGTCGCCAGTATTGTTGTCGGGTACATTGGTGAGGTCATATTCTTCATCGGTGCCAAGGCAGAGTATATTCTTTCTGATATTCTGCAGCAGTTTGTGTACGGCCACACTATAGAGATATGTAAAGATGTTGCTCTCAAGTCTGAAATCGGGATTGTCCCTGAGCTGATCAAAGAAAATGAACACTGCTTCATCAAAAGCATCTTTTGCCTCGTCGGTGGTGCAGTGATAATGGCATCGTTTGATGGATTCCAGGAAACGATTGAGATAACTTTCGTATAAAACGAAAAAAGCTGTGCAGTCTGCTTCACGTATCTGTTGTAGCAGCTCATGCTGTTTTTTGGATGGTGTTTTCATATCTTCATCAGAGGGCCTTGCTCCCCGCGAAGGGCGCTTTCCCTCTGCCGGTATTAAGTGAATAATAAAAGTACAAAGGCGAAGATATGTTACATAGTGCGGCGGTTTAGGGTGATTGTATGATCTGTTTTTATATTGCTAACGTCAAAGGGAGGGAATTATTATGTGTAATGAAAAAAATAATTTCATTTTCGTATTGTTTCACGTAAAGAAAAGTAGGAAATAATAGGAATGCAGAATTACCTCGTTGGATACTTCCTTTGAACATTGAGCCTGCTCCGAAGAGTAAAAAAGAAAAAATGCCACAAAGACCCTAAGACATCAAGATACGCGAAGCATTGTAAAGCAAGTTTGTTTTTTTGCGAAACTTCGAGACTTTGAGCCTTTGCGGCAAGAAAAAGGACTTATCGGAGTGGACTCAATATTCATTGAAATATCCAACGGGGTAAATCAGTGTTCTATCTTTTTTTAATTTATTTTTTAAAAAATACTTGAGAAGCCTTATGGAATGCGGCTTTCACGCATTTTTATTTTTTGTTTTCAGAAAAAAAGGAAAATTATTTTTGTTAAAAAAAGTCACACTTTGGGGTTTTTTGGGATTAATAGTAGAGAGGAAATAAAAAAAGTCAATAGTCAGTAGTCAATAGTCATCAGTCAATGGTCAGCAGTCAATAAAAAAAAGAAAAAAATAGTGATAACTAAAAACAAGAAACATGAAACACATTTACCCATTTGCAAAAGCCAAAATCGTTCTTTGACATACTTTATTTAAAGGCTTATTTCTGAAGAAAAGTACTCAGATTGCAGATGAAAATGGAGAATTTTTAAGGAGATTTTTTAACTCTGAACTTAGAAGTTTAAAAATCTAACTTAGAAGTTTAAAAATCTAAATGCGGAAATTAAAAATCTAACTTAGAAGTTCAAAAATCTAGGTTAGAAGTTTAAAAATCTAACTTAGAAGATTAAAAATCTAAGTCCGAAAATGACATTTTGCATGGATGCCGGACCCTTAAATTAAGAGGCTAAAGTCTATGAATCATGCACATAGCAAAAATAAATCTAAAATTACCCGGATAAACCCGGGAAGTTAAACCAAATACAAACAATTTAAAATCTATTACAATGGAAAATTTAGTTTTTTTAGCAACAATCATCATCATTATGGTGGGGTTGCGGGTGCCGTATGCAATTGGGAAATTCAACTCCTACATTGTAAGGGTAGCAGCTTTTTTAGCAGCAGAAGACCCTGTTACACATACCACAAATGGCGCACGGTTAGGAATGACGACATCGGAGCTTACTCAACTTGCAGCGTTCTTAACGTTATGGACAGATGCTTTTCTTTTGCACAATGATCCAAAGACGAAGACAAAAGTTACACGGGTTACCGTGCTTACCATCATTAAAAATTTCAGGATCTTCTTCAGTCCGATTCTGAACAGAATTAATGCTTCGGCTAATTGTACAAATGAAGACAGGACGGAATTGAACATTGCCATCAGAAAACCTTATTCAAAGAAGAAAGTAAAGATCAAAGATAAGGTTTATGAAATCGCCATTCAACTTGGAGGCGGAGAAATTGAAATCATGTGTCGTACAACAAAAGACAGCAAGAGAGGAAAAATCAACCCTGATGCTGATGGATGGTTTATCGCTTACGATGTTGTTGATCCGAAAATGGATAATCCTGATCTTCATCCAAAAGTTAAGAAGGTTGCTCCTGAATCACCTGATGAATGTTTCAACAGCAGTTCTCATACACGTGCAAAGGATGTGCTGGATGTAGGCGCTGAAAACATTGGTCGTGAACTTGTGTATTTTGTAAAATGGTACAACCACAGGAATCCTGCTTTGTCAGGTCCTTATGGTCCTGCCAAAACGATAATTATTTTGTAATTTCGTTTTGGAAAAAGAGATCCGGAACTTCGGGAAGCTAATACTTCCGGGGGTTCCGGTTTTTTTTTGCAGATTTTCCGGATTATTTCATAATCACAAATTGGATACTATCCGGGCCTTGTCCTGTTGCTGTTTTCCATTTTCCCGAACTGTACTTTAAAATATGAGTTTACTCCGAAAAGTAATAAATGTGAAAATTACCACTAAAACACAAATACACTTCACCCCGCGGGATAGCTCTGTTTTAAAGATACTCATTAAATCTGAAAGATATCCAACGGGGTAAAAAACACAAAATGCAAGTTTTTAATAAAATACAATTTCGCAGTATTTGGTGTTTTCGTGTTTTTGTGGTAAAAAGGACTTATCGGAGTGGACTCAAATATCAAAATGCATTTTGGTTTGATCAAAAAAAAACCGCCTCAAAAAAGAAGCGGTTTTTTTTCAAAAACTAGAACTAACTTTACTGTATGATCATCTTGCTGATGATACTGTTGTTTCCATTATTTATCCTGATCACATAAACGCCTTTTGGCAGATTACTGAGGTCAACGGGAACAGTGCTTTCGCCTGATATTTGAGCAGTATAAACTGACTGTCCCTGCAAAGAATAAATTGAAAGATAAGTGTCGGTTCCGAATCCATGAACTTCGATAGTTGCAATTCCGGAATTTGGATTCGGATACACTTTGATGCTTTGGTTACTATTGAATTCAACTATTCCAATGCAATTGGTGAATGTAACTTTTATAGTATCTGTTGATGTACAAACACCCTTGGTGACTTCTACCCAATAAGTATGTGTTCCGTATCCAACACCCGTGGTATCAATAGTGGCTAATTGGGTTGTAGCGCCGTTTGACCATGTGTAGCTATCGTATCCGCTGCCTGCATTCAAATTGATTGAACTGAGACAGGTCGTTGTGTCGGCACCGAGATTTACCGGAGTAATATGATCAACGGTGATCGTGACATTGTCTGTTGCTGATCCGCATGAACTTGTTACAGTAACTATGTACGTGGTAGTGGTAGTTGGATTGGCAATAGGATTGGCAATTGTTGCATCGCTAAGAGTTGCTGACGGACTCCATGCGAATGTTGTTCCACCGGTAGCTAGAAGCTGGGCAGTACTGCCGCTACAAATTGTTTGATCCGATCCTGCATTTGCGGATGCCGTATTTGTTATTGTGAGAACAAAAGATGAAGTAACGGTGTCGCAAAAGGCATAAGCCGTCAATGTAAGTGTTACCTGGCCGGTTGAAATATCATTTGTGCCAAGAACATATCCGGGAGTTAATGAGGTGGCATTATTAATAAAATGACCGTCGCCATTGCCTGTCCATAACAGGGTGCTGTAATCTGCAGCGGTGGCACCGGCAATATTAAGGGTGTCGAGGTAGCAAATTGATTGAGCAGGTCCTGCATAAACTGTTGGTAAAGGAGTGATGGTGATGATTACAGAATCTTTAGTAGAACATCCCTGAGCATTTGAAACTTCAACCCAATAATTACCTGTAGCGGTTACATTGTAAGTTTGAGTTGTAGCTCCTGATGACCACAGATACGAAGCAAATCCTGCACCGGCATCAAGCAGGTCAGAACCGCATTTTGTGACATCCGGTCCAAGATCAACAACCGGAACCGGTTTCAAAGTAACAATTGCTGTATCGGTAGTAATTACCCCGTAGCCGTTATTCACTGCGGCAATATAGGTAGCTGCCGAATCAACAGTGATAGTTTGGGTAGTTGCAATTGAAGCAGGGTGTGCAAGGGTGTTCCAGTTATAGGTATAAGTGTATCCCACTGCTGAAGCGCCTGCGTCAAATGTTGTATTTCCACCCGGACACAAAGAAACATCAGGGCCAAGATTCACAAGAGCTGCATCAGAAATAGCCACATTGTCAATGTCAACAAAATATGTTCCGGCAGTGCCTCTTTTAATATAGAATCCGGGCATTACATCCGATCCGGCATAAGTCAACAGAGGCAGCGAAATATGTTTCATCGTGGTTGATGTTGTATGATTTCCTGCATCAATAATATGTATCGTATCATAAGTAGCTCCGCAATTGCCGGAAACCAAAACAAAGATAGAATCTGTTGTCAGGTTCGTTCCTGTTGTACCGTTAGGGCTGCTTACAATTCTGTAGTCGAAAGTC
>CAISZK010000008.1 GCA_903889915.1 uncultured Bacteroidota bacterium | reverse complement strand
CCCTTATACTAAAGGCAAAGGACCATGGAAACGAATTTATTTAAAAGAAATTTCAACAAGGTCTGAAGCATTGGCCTTAGAAAAGAAATTAAAATCATGGAAGAATCCAAAGCGAATCAAAGCAATGATTAAAAATGATGAAGTTGGCTAGCGTATCCCGACATGAGTGTCGGGAGGGTCGGAAGTTCGAGTCTTCTCGCCCCGACAAAAGGAGCTCTTTCATTCATTGAAAGAGCTTCTTTTTTAAAACCAATTTGCATCAGGATTTATTTTCCAGTAAATAATTTCCTAAAATCTTTAAAAAAATCATTCCCATTTATAAAAAATGTCTTATTTTGCTGTGCCTTATCAAGGCATAAAAATCATGTAAAAACTCTTAGCTGAATTGACAAATTTATCAATATACACTATGCTTAGACGAACACTCATATTAATCTCAAGTTTCTTCTTTTTTACTATCTGTTTGCGGGCACAGCTTCCAAAATACACCATCAGTGGTTACGTTAAAGATGCTGCATCGGGCGAAATCCTGATAGGTGCAAACGTTTATGTGAAGGAAACGATGAATGGTGCACAAACAAATCAATACGGGTATTATTCACTTACTGTTGAAAAAGGCACCTACACATTTGTTGTTTCCTACATGGGCTTCAATGAACATGCGGATACCATTGTTCTGAATCAAAACAAAAAAATCAATGTTGCAATGACCGAAAAGGTCATCACCAAAAGAGAGGTTGTCATTAATGGCGTCAAAGAAAACAATAACACCACCAGCACTGACATGGGCAAAGTGGCGATGGATATTGAAAAGATTAAAACCCTGCCGGCATTTATGGGTGAAGTGGATGTAATGAAAACTATTCAGCTTACACCGGGAGTACAGAATGCAGGCGAAGGAAACAGCAGCTTTTATGTGAGAGGAGGAGGACCTGATCAAAACCTCATTCTGCTTGACGATGCGATAGTGTATAATGCTTCCCACCTTTTCGGATTTTTCTCTGTTTTCAATTCCGATGCTGTCAAAAACATTGAACTTACCAAAGCAGGTATGCCAGCTAACTACGGTGGAAGGTTAGCATCTGTTCTTGATATTTCGATGAAAGAAGGAAACAATCAGAAGATGCAGGTTGATGGTGGTGTTGGTGTAATTTCTTCGCGACTGACAGTACAGGGGCCTATCAAAAAAGACACAAGTTCATTTATCATCTCGGCACGCCGTACGTATATTGACTTGTTCATAAAACCATTCGTGAAAAAATCTTCAAATTTTTATGGAACCAGTTATTATTTCTATGATCTGAACGGAAAGGTTAACTACAGGCTGAGTGATAAAGACCATGTTTTTTTAAGCGGTTATTTTGGTCGTGACATCTTTAGCATGAACAGTAGGGACCTGGACTTTAAAAATTCAATTTCATGGGGCAATGCTACCGGTTCTTTCAGGTGGAACCACGTTTTCGGTCCTAAATTGTTTTTGAACACTTCACTCAACTACAGTAATTACAAATTTGATTTTGATGCCCAGCAAAGTGAATATGACATCCATCTTTTTTCAGGCATTACAGACTATACAGCAAAGAGTGATTTCACACTTTTCCCTAATCAGAAACATCTAATAAAATTTGGTGCAACCTATACTTATCATACGTTTATGCCTAACAATGCTTCTGCCAAAACAAGCGGAGTTTCACTTGACCTGGGCAGTGTTGTAAAACTATACTCTCATGATGCCGCAGCCTACATAAACGATGACTTTGACCTGAGCAAAAAAATCAAAATAAGCGGAGGATTGCGTTACACATTCTTTGAGCCTGTTGGACCATTTGACAGGTACATTGAAAACGCAACAGGACAAATTATAGATACGATCCATTACAGCAAGCTGCAAAAAATAACAATGTATAACCACGTTGAACCACGGCTTTCGGTAAGATATGAACTGAATAAATTATCCTCACTCAAGGCATCATACACTCAAAATTACCAGTATGTTCACCTTGCATCTGTCACAGCAGTATCACTACCTACTGACATTTGGTTTCCCAGCACGGAGATCGTGAAACCACAGTTCGGGACACAATATGCATTGGGATATTTCAGAAATTTCAGGAGTAATATGTTTGAATCTTCCGTTGAAGTTTATTATAAAGATATGGAAAACCAGATTGAATTCAAGGAAGGCAAAAACCCGGAAGACAATATAAAAAATAACACGGATAACAACTTTACTTTTGGCAAAGGATGGTCTTACGGTTCGGAATTTTATCTAAACAAAAGAACAGGAAAATGGACAGGATGGGTTGGCTATACTTTGTCATACACCAAAGAAAAGTTCCCTGAAATTAACATGGGGAAATGGTTTTGGGCAAAATACGACCGCAGGCATGATGTTTCGGTAGTGGTTTCGTATGAACTGAATGAGAAATGGACATTTTCTGCAATTTGGGTATATGCTACAGGCAATGCAATGACTCTGGAGATCGGACAATACGTTTTAGAAGGCAATATTGTTGGAGATTATGGACCAAAAAACACATTCCGCATGCCGGCCTATCACAGAATGGATCTTTCAGCTACATACACAGGGAAGAAACATAAGAAGTATTCGTCGAGCTGGAATTTTTCACTCTACAATGTTTATAGCAGGGCCAATCCCTACTACATCTATTTTGAAACAACCGGCAACATTACGGATTATAACATCACAACTCAGGCAAAACAGGTTTCACTATTTCCTATTCTACCATCTGCAACATGGAATTTTAAATTTTAATTATGCTTTTAGGCTGAAGGTTTTCAGACTGAAGGAAAAATGAAAAATAAGATGAAAATAAAAAACAAAATATCAGGAATACTGGCAATGACAGCGCTGGTGGTATTAATCAGTTCCTGCGAAAAAGATATTAAAATTGATATACCGAAAACCACCGACAAAGTTGTAATCGAAGGATCAATTGATCTCAATAATTATTCAATAGTTTCTGTGACTCACAATCTGCCCTATTTCGGAACTTTTGATTCGTCAATGATAGTGAACCTTTTTATTCAGAATGCGGTTGTCATCGTCAGCGATGGCGCTTCATTTGACACACTCAAAAAGACCTATAATCTGAATAGTTACCCTTACATTTTTTATAAAGGAACCAAGATAAAGGGAGAATCGGGCAAAACATATTCTCTGACAGTAAATGCTGAGGGGAAAACTTTCACAGCATTGACCACTATTCCTCCTAATGTAGCGATAGATAGTTTATGGTTCAAGTTAGAACCTAACCAGGATAGCCTGGGTTATGTGTGGGCTAAATTCACGGATACTACTCCGACAGGGAATTATTACAGGGTATTTACCAAGAGGCAGACGAAAGACAAAGCTTTTGCTCCTATGCTTTTCAGTTCGGTTTATTCCGATGTTTTTTTCAATGGAGAGACGTTTACTTTTACAATTGAAAGAGGCGAAACTTTTTATGATCCATCAGTGAATGATCCAACATTGGGTTACTTCAAACTTGGGGATACCATTCTTATCAAAGCCTGTACAATTGATAGAATCAGCTATAATTTCTGGCGTTCAGCAGAGGCCAATATGTATAGCGGAGGCGACCCATTTATGAATCCTGCACAGGTTGCAACAAATATTGAAGGTGGCGGTTTGGGAGGTTGGAGTGGATACGGAAGTGAGTATTACACTGTGATTGCTAAGTAGGATATATAGGTCATTGGTCATTTTTAGATACTAGGAAGAAGTTTTTACATACCCTTCCATGTGCTATAAATCTTCTTCAAGATATAATTTAGAACAAAATAACTATTCAAAATGAGTGAGAATATAGAAAAAACAAAATGCCTGATCATAGGCTCAGGACCGGCAGGATACACAGCAGCAATTTACACTTCGCGTGCAGATCTGAAGCCAATTCTTTACCAGGGCATGGAACCTGGAGGTCAATTGACAATCACTACCGACGTTGAAAACTACCCCGGTTATCCCGAAGGTATATCCGGACCTGTTATGATGGAAGATTTTCTCAAACAGGCATCCCGCTTTGGCGCTGATATTCGCTGGGGAAGCATCACAGAAGTTGATCTCAAAAAATATCCATTTGTTGTTAAAGCCGACGATGGAAAAACAATCATTGCCGACACTGTGATCATTGCAACAGGAGCATCTGCACGCTGGCTTGGGCTTGAATCAGAATCGAGGTTTAGTGGACATGGTGTGTCAGCATGTGCTACCTGTGATGGGTTTTTCTATAAAGGAAAGGTTGTTGCTGTCGTTGGTGGTGGTGACACCGCTGCTGAAGAAGCTACTTACCTCGCTAATCTGTGTAAGAAAGTTTACCTGATACACCGCCGTGATGAATTGCGCGCTTCAAAAGTGATGCAGAACAAAGTATTCAACACTCCGAACATTGAGATGGTCTGGAATCATATTCCAATAGAGATAGTGGGAACTGAACAAGGATTTATGAAATCGGTGAATGGATTAATTGTGAAAGATGCTTTGACTGGCGAAGAAAAGAAAATTGAACTTGATGGTGTTTTCGTTGCTATAGGTCATAAACCAAATTCTGATCTGTTCAAAGACCAGGTTGAATTGCTGCCCAACGGCTATATTAAAACTGAAGCAGGTTCAACAAAAACAAGTGTTCCCGGAGTGTTTGCAGCAGGAGATATTCAGGACTTTTATTACCGTCAGGCAACCACAGCGGCTGGCAGTGGTTGCATGGCGGCAATTGATGCGGAAAGATTTTTGGGATCTTGAAAAGGTTTGTGGTTTGTTGTTAGTTGTTAGTTGTTAGTTGTTGGGGGCTTGGTTTAAAGTTCAAGGTTTTACCAAATTGATATTTCAACTTTACCCAAATCTCAAATCACTTTGCAGGCTCCCAGTAGCAATTCTTTGGTGAAGTAATGAGACCTTGTGTTTTCAGTACCTTCATTCCTTTGTCAACTTCTTTTCTGTCTATGCCTGTAGCTTCGGCGATCTGTCCGGCGCTCATTGGTTTCTTTGCAGCTTTCATGGCTGTCATTAATTTTTCTGCTGTTTCCATTTTCTTGTTTTTTTAATTAAAATAAAGTTCTTTCGGTGTCCGGTTTTTGCTCTGAACACGACTCTACAAAATTAATAAAATTCGTTTGTGATGTTGATAATAAAGGAAACTTTCAACAACCGGAAGTAAACTTTTCCAAAGTGGAAGAAACTTTGGAAAAGTAAGTGAAAGAAACTTTGGAAAAGTAAAAGAAAGTAGAGACAAGAATAACCCTGTCTCTACTTATCTTAATTGTTCTTTCAAATTATTTTTTCCCACCTTTTTTAATTGCAGGATTGGACAGCACAAGACGTATGGTCCAAAAGTCGTCGGCAAGATTTGGAGTTGTCAAATATTGATAAGGGATGGTAAAATATCCTTTTTGTCCCCATTGATCTCCCCAGCTATTGCGGATAATGAAGCGTTTGCTGGCATCATCATAACCTACTGCCAGAACTGCATGTCCACCTACTGCTTTTTCTTTTGCTGCGGGCATATTCAACACGCCGGTCTGAGCTACTTTTTGTGATTCAAAACTTTCGTAAACTGTGAAACCGAAAACAAAAGGATAACCTTCCGCCAGGCAACTCTTCATCTGATCGAGGTTTGTGGGTATGCGGTGATAAGAAGTAACAATGTGTTTCAGTGCATCGTTGTAGCAAACCGAGTGGGGTTTTTGTGTAAACTCGCTGATGTTGTAGGGCCAGATTGCTTCGGGGCAAACACCTTGTTTGTTGACACTCTTGATACCATCGCGGATCTGAGCGCCTGCATCCGTATTGATGGTGTTTTCGATTGCTCTTTCATTGTAATAAATGAAGAGGCGCGACGGCATAAAGTCGGGGGCTTTTTGTTTCAACAATTCAAATTCAAAAGCTGCGCCGATTGAATTTGCTGTACAACTTCCCAATTGTCCCTGATCGTAAACAGGTGGACATCCTTTGCGGAGATCAACTTTTGCGGGTAATTTGGCAAGAACTGCCTTTGGTGCACCATAGCTAAGATCCCTCTGATCGGGTAAATCAGGTGACCAGCCATAACCAGAAATTCTGTAATTCATAGTTAATAGTTTTTTTGTTTTTTTGCCTACTCGTTCGCTTTTCGGCTTGCGCGCCCTACTCTGTTGAACCCGTATGGAGTTTTTCCGACGGGTTAAAGGATTTTCGGGAGTCTCCTTTTTATATACTTAAGATTATTTATAAAGCCACTTCCGTTTTTTTAAGACTGACATCAAGTCGGTTTCATTATTACTTCAATTTCGACAGTTTTTCCTCTTTTGAAATAAATTACTATAGTCTGGGTAATGTATTTGTCTTTCGAAAATTGGACGTGGTAGGTACCGGGTTTTACTTTTATTAAAGTTGCAACGCCATTGATGTTGCTGGTGATGGTTTTATTAAGCTCGACGATGGTCATCACAACATCTTCGAGGAGGGCTGAATCAATATTTTCCCAGGGAACGGGGCCTTTGCAAACAGCGGTAATGCCAGTGTGATGAACGCCTTCCATTTCAATGCTCATTGCATTGGCAAATTTTTCAACAAGTGATTTGTTGGTATCAATGAATTCGCCGTAAACGAAATCATAAACGATCTGCATGATATCATAACATTCTTTGACAGTTTTATTAATCACTTCGGTTCCATCAACTTTGCGGGCATCAATTGCCAGTGCAGTATCTTCTTTAACATCTTCAAATGCATCAATAGCATCAGTCATAGCTGTTATATTGGCATGTGTAATATTGGTGAAAATTGAAGGATTATCAACAAAACCTTTAACCATGTCGCGAGCTAAACTGATTGATTTTTCTTTTCCAACTCTTGTGAAATATGTAATCTCATGATCCATAAGAGTTATTAAATCTTCATTTTTTGCAAGGCGTGCTTTGGCAACTCCTTTGTGAGCAAATTTATTAATCAATGTAGCCATATTCAACTGTAAAGTTTTTGCATGCTCGGTTAAACCAGTGGTTGAAACATTTTGCACTTCGTAAGCAGCTTCGACCACCACATTCTTTGCAGCCAATTGCACCATCAATGCAGGTACATCGGGGCATGCAGCATCAATGACTGTTTTGTTTCCATTATAGACTATTATAAATCTTTTAATGCCTCTGAAATGTGCTAATTCAATTTTTTTCATAATTTTTCATTTTTAGTTAAACTTATATTTAATTAATTATCAATAGTTAAAATTTCTTCCAGAACTGTAATTCATAAATTGACAAATTTTCAAGCTAAATCAATAATTTCTATTTGAACCATTTATTAACTTATTTTTTAATGTACAAATTCGTTTTTCTATTAAACAATCCAACATTCTATATCATCAGAGTGATAACAACAATTCTTAAGCATTAAGAATAAAAATCCAAACTGATATCCTTATGATCAACTTAATTTCTGCTTTCATCAAACCGTTATTCACTATCGCTATATCCTTAATCATGTTCATTAACCCGTTACTCAATATCGTTATACCCTTAATCACGTTCGTTAACCCGTTACTCAATATCATTAGCTCGTTACTCAATATCGTTAACCCGTTACTCACGTTCGTTAACCCGTTACTCAATATCATTAGCTCGTTACTCACTATCGTTAGACCGTTACTCAACATCGTTAACTCGTTACTCAGCATCATCTGTTCGACGCGAATCAGGTGAAAATGGTACTTACGACAATAATTTGGCGACCAATGAGCAAAACGCCTAAAAAACACCCCTTCAAACCCTGTTTATCGCATTATATTGCAATAATTTAAGTCGAAAAACAGTATTTAAAAATGAACTTTCAGGTCAAAGATTTTGGATGAAAAAAAATCAATGCTTTTTTAAAATTCAATTAAAAAATAAATTTTGCTGTTTTAAATTTAAATACCTAATAGTTCGTTTTTGAACTGATATTATGAAAAAGTAAGAATCCTGTTTTTTACGTAAGTAATCAAAAATAAAAATTGAACATTGTGTCTTTATTTTATTGTTGCGAAATAATTTCTTCGCACATTAAAATTATTGGCTGTTCTTATTTTTAATTAAGAAAAAAATCAGGGTTGTAAAGGTTTTCCGTAACATCAATTATTTATTTCAAAAAAAATTACTCTTCTTGTTTATCAATCTACATTACAAACTAACTTCAATTCTTTGCCCGTGCAATTTTTCAAACGGTATTTCCGCATTTGGGTTTTCATTGCATTTGCTGATGTAATCAATAAAAGCAAACACAAATATAATTTCAACCTATGGAAATGATGATGCAAATATACATCATAAAAATTAAAAGTCAAGAAAAAAATGCATTTAGCACGATTTTTCTTTCGTTGATTAGTTTAATAGCATCCTGCATGTGGCATAAGACTCTTTATTGATGCGGGGTTTGAGAAATTGAATTTAAAAATATGCTGTATTATCAAGGGGTTTGGCAGATAAGAAGATGTTTGAAAATTGTTTTTGACAATAAAAATGATCAATGTTTATAAGGGTTTCGGGGGGAATATTTAAAATTGATTGTGATTGATGATGTCGTCACTACGTGACTTTAGGCGGAGCGTGATATGGATTTTTACAAAGATATCGTCACTATGTGACTTTGGGTTCAATCTGGCTAAAGATTACTACCGAAATGTCGTCACTAAGTGACTTTAGGCGGAGCGTGATATAGATTTTTACAAAGATATCGTCACTACGTGACTTTGGGTTCAATCTGGCTAAAGATTATTACCAAAATGTCGTCACTAAGTGACTTTAGGCGGAGCGTGATATGGATTTTTACAAAGATATCGTCACTACGTGACTTTGGGTTCAATCTGGCTAAAGATTACTACCGAAATGTCGTCACTCCGTGACTTTGGTTTAGCCCTGCTTAACTAAACTACCATAATGTCGTCACTATGTGACTTTGGTTCGCATATCTTTTTTTTAGGTTACATCAATGAGAAGTTTTGGGATTGGTGAATTATTTTAAACCGTTTATTCAGTCAATGAAAATTCAATAAATACGCAGTGCGGGGCATGTTGCGGAATTAATTTTTCTTTACTTTTTTTGTTAATGAAAATTAAAATTTGTGTAACTTCGTGCTGTCAAAAAAAATTAAACCAATTGCTAACTAAAATCTAAAATTATGAAAACAAAATTACTCAGCATTGCATGTACATTAGTTGTTGCTTTTTCTTTAATCTGTGTGCATGTTAGCGCACAAAACGGATTAAAAACCCAGCGTGCAACACCGATAGAAGTTTCACATGATTACGCAGGTGTTTCTGCAGTAAATACAGCTTTACCATCGGGCGAAAAATCAATTGAAGCAGCGTGTGACACTTTCAATTTGTATGCTTATGAACATACATGGACGATTTCGAATTATTCTGTTACTGCTACACCCAACCTTTCGTCGGGTTATGTAAACGGGGTGAATACTTACGGCGACAAGGCCAAAGCTGTTTATTTTCCTAATTCCAATGGCAATACATACGTGCTGGGGGGGATGATAGCTTTTGCGAATGCATATTCAACAACGCCAACAAAGACAATCAATGTTAGAATATGGAGTTCCAATGCAGGTGTACCCGGCAGTATCCTTGCAACACAATCATTCACTATGCAGCAAGTGATGACTGATGTTAACGGCAATTATTTTTTGGTGGCTCATTTTACACCAGTCAATGTGGGAGGCGCGGCATTTTTCATGGGAGTTGATTTCAGCGGGCTTGACTGGACATCGCTTCATGATACGCTGAGCATACAAAGCAATTTAGATCCACAGACAACGACATCGGCAACATGGGAAATGCAATCGGACAATCTTTGGTATCAATACACATCAACCTCATCATGGGGTCTGAACATATCACTTGCAGTATTTCCGGTAGTGTCGAACTCACCTGCACATGCTTCGTTTACGCAGTCTGCAACGAATATTTGCACGGGCTATCCGGTTACGCTTGATGCAACGGGATCAACACAGAGCGGAGTTTTATGGGGATTGCCAGGAGCCACACCTTCATCTTCCAATGCTGTTGTGCCAACAGTTACTTATGCAAACCCCGGAACCTTCGCAGTAAAATTGTATGTTCAAGGTGGGTCGTGCAACAATATAGATTCAATGAAAACCAGCATCACTGTAATAGCATCGCCACATCCGAATGCCACGGCAACTCCGGGTACAATATGCACGGGAAATTCATCAGTTCTTAGTGCGGCCAATGGAATATCCTATCAATGGAGCGGATATTCACTAACGACAACACCAAATCAAACAGTGACGCCCGGAACAACGACAACTTATACGGTTACTGTTACAGCATCGAATGGGTGTTCGGCATCGCAGACAGCGACTGTAGCAATTGACCCAGTACCTGCACCAAACCCAACGGCAACACCGCCCAAGATTTGCCAGGGAAACACAACCTTATTGTCGGCGACACCGGGAATGAGCAATTATCTTTGGATGCCCGGCGGAAATACCAACGCTGCGTTTACAGTTTCTCCACCATCAACCACCACTTATACAGTTACAGTGACGGACGCTATCGGATGCACGGGAGTAAATACAATTACTGTTAAGGTTGACCCTAAAATGGTAACTACTATAGCAACGGCCAATGCTATTTGCGGAAACTCAAATGGCAAAGCTTCTGTTGCGATAGCCAACGGCGGCATATCTCCATTTACTTATTCGTGGAGCACTTCGCCGGTTCAAACAAACGACACTGCCATGGGCCTTGCACAGGGAACATACTATGTAACCGTTACCGATTCGCTTGGTTGCACGATGAAAGATACTGCTGTTGTAGGATGCGTTGTAGGGTTGACAAATTATCATTCTGCGATGGAAATAAATCTTATTCCAAACCCAACAGCAGGCGAATTCTTTTTGGTTTTAAAAGGCTACAATGATGCTGAAACTTCGGTGAATATTTTCAACATTGACGGGCAGTGTGTGTATAATGAGAAGTTGAAAATTGATGCAGATGTTTACACTGACAATATCAATTTAGCCGCATTCGCAAAGGGTGTTTACTATGTAAAGGTGATGAGTGCAAACAGGGTAAAGACAATGAAATTAGTGCTGGAATAAACTGATTTTTCTTTACAGAAAATTACATTAAAGCCCGGTTGCAACAAAGCATCCGGGTTTTTTTTATTATCGTTTTTCCTGAACTTTTCTGACAATAAAAGCAACAAGTTTTCGTGGAGAAAAGCGAACACTTGTAACCATTAATTTATTCATTGTTCCGGGAATTGCAAGCAATTTACCTTTCATCATTCTCCTATAACCATAGGCAGCGACATCGGGTGATGTCATGGGTTTAAAAGAATGAAAAAGTTTGGAACCTTCAAGTGCGGCGGCGGCAACAAAACCGGTATCAACAGGGCCGGGACATAAAGCAGTTATTGTGACTCCAGTTCCTTTTAATTCGTTTGCGAGAGAACAAGAAAAGGAAAGCACATAGGCTTTGGTTGCGTAATAAGTTGACATCATTGGTCCGGGAAGGAAAGATGCGATGGAACCTAAATTCATGATTTTTCCATGCCCAGATTTGATCATTGCAGGAAGAAAATAATGGGTGATCTTGCTTAATGAAAGAACATTTAAATTGATCATTCGTTCCTGCTTTGTCCAATCGCAGGATGCAAAAGAACCAAAGTCTCCATAACCTGCATTGTTTATCAGGATATCAATGTGGATCTTTTCTTTCTGAATCTCGTCGTACAGTTGAGTTGCGGCTTCGGGTAATGAAAGATCGGCAATAATGATTTTGACATTTACACCGAATTCCTTTTCAATGGAAGATTTGGCTTCTTTCAATTTATCTTCGCTTCTGGCGACGAGAACAAGATCATGTTTATCCTTTGCCAACAACCGGGCAAGATCAAGACCTATTCCGCCTGAAGCGCCGGTAACTAAAGCAAAATTTGACATGATTTGAGATTTTTGATTTGAGATTTATTTTGAACGAATAACTAACCACAAACTACAATCAACTAACAACTATTTCCCTTGCTTTTCATAGTAGCCGGGAATGACACTTTCGTAAAGTTTCTTTGCATCTTCAATAAGACCGAATGATTTATCATCAACAATCATTTCATTCCCTTTCACCTCACCAAGAATAGAGAATTCAACATTGCTCAAGGCCATCAGTTCAATAAAATCTTCTTCCTTTTCAGGAGAAACGGAAACGACGATCCTGCCCTGAGCTTCGCCAAAGAGAAAAGCATCCATGCGGATATCATCGGTTGCGGTAATTTCAAAACCTAAATTCCGGTACATTCCACTTTCAAAAAGGGTAACAAACAAGCCACCTTCAGAGATATCATGCGCTGAATTGATGAGTTTATTTTTTATCAGATCAAGTATGGTTTGATGAATTTCGTATTCCTCATCAAGATTAAAATAAGGAGGTGGCGAAAGTTTTACTTTGTGCCATGCATAAAGATAATCGGAACAGGAAATATCATTTTGTGATTGACCGATGAGATATATTTTATCACCTTCCTTTTTAAAATCCATGGTCATCCGATTTTCTTTATCAGGTAATAATCCAAGCATTCCAATAACAGGAGTCGGGAAGACAGGTTCAATATGATTTTCCATGGCTGTTTGATTGTAGAAACTGACATTGCCACCGGTTACAGGAGTATTAAATTTTTTACAGGCGATAGTCATACCTTTGATCGCACCTACAAATTGCCAGTACACTTCAGGATGATAAGGATTGCCAAAATTCAAACAGTTGGTAATTGCTGAAGGTTCGCCACCAGAACACACAATGTTTCGTGCGGCTTCAGTAACTGCGATCTCACAACCAATGGTAGGATCAGCATAGACATAGCGCGAATTACAGTCAGTTGTCAGGACAAGCGCTTTGTTTGTTCCTTTTACGTTTACAATTGCAGCATCTGAAGGAGCATTTGTGCTCATGTTCTTT
>CAISZK010000007.1 GCA_903889915.1 uncultured Bacteroidota bacterium | reverse complement strand
GGTGTTGACTGCTGGTTTAAGCTTGAAAACATTTAAAGCTTTGGAGTAATTCAAAATGTTATTCATGGTTTGTTCAGAAGGTTTGCAATTGCGTGAATTCAATGCAGATTGAACTGCAATAATTGAATTGAATTCATCTAAAAGTTCATCGTCTTCTAAAATAGCATCAATAACATCACAGGATTTTTGGTCCCGGGTTTCATTGTAAGCAAAAAGAATCAAATCATCAAGAGTACAGGTTTTATTCATAGGCAAGAAAATGGATTAGACCATATTTTATTGGGGTAACGCAGAAAATGTTATTTTAGTATGTCAGGTTGAAAATATTTTTCTGATGGAGAAGAAAAATTTCATTTTTAGGCTAGACACCCTTGAAAAATAACAACTAAATATCCTCAAAAGTGCTTAGGGGAAAGAACTTTGAGCGAAAATTGAATAAGCTCTTGTAAAGATTTTTTTTTTTGAGGTTTATTTCATTAATAAGTAAGGACTAATTCCTTTTCTTTAATCAATCTCCTCAAATTATTCAATGCATATCTCATTCTTCCGAGAACAGTATTGATGCTGGTATTTGTTTCTTCAGCAATATCACTAAATGTCATTCCTGAAAAATGACGCATCATGACTACTTGTTTTTGCTCCTCCGGTAAATAGTCGAGTAGTTTTTTGACATCATCATGAATTTGATCTGTGATAATTTTTTCTTCAAATGAATTGTCGTAAATTTTGATTGTGTCGAAAATGTCGAATTCGAGATCATTATCAATTTCCGGCGTTCTTTTTTCTTTTCTCCAATAGTCACAAATAATATTATGGGCAATTCTGTAAACCCATGCAAGGAATCTTCCTTCATCCCTGTAACATTCGGCCCGAATACTATTGATGACTTTGATGAAAGTATCCTGGAAAAGATCTTCTGCCAACGGCATATCCTTCACCTGGAAATAAATGTAGGTTAATACTTTTTCTTTGTAACGATTAATCAAAACTTCTATTGCAGCATGATTATCGGATAAATACATATCAATTAGCTCTTGATCGCTAACGTGATTAATGTTCATTTATACCTCCTTTTTTAAGTTTAAAAGGGTAAATGTTTACTCGATAAGATGCCTCCTATAATTTTAATAAATTACAACAATGAAATAAAGAAAATAAAATAGAGTAGAAAGGGTCTATGTGTTAAGCTTTGGTTATTTTTAACATTAATGCTGCAAATATAAGAAATTTAAATCACCTAAGTCAAGTTTTTTTTAATAATTTTGAAAAAAAAGTTAAAAGTCGGATTTCTATTGTCAGCAATAATCGTAATTTTTTTCAGTGTTTTTCTGTTTGATATTGATATTAATATTCATCGGAATGCCGCATTGGGCAAGCGATCCGGAGTTTTTCTAAGTATGAAATGTTGTAACTTTAAACGGAATTTAAAACTACCGAAATCGCCTTTCTTTAATTATGCATAAAAAAGATCTAACCTCTTTTAATCCTAAAGAATTTATTGTGGTCAAAGGGGCACGGGTACATAATCTGAAAAATATTGATGTTGTAATTCCCCGAAATAAATTAGTGGTCATTACCGGATTGTCAGGGTCTGGCAAATCCTCACTTGCTTTTGATACTCTGTATGCCGAAGGTCAAAGGCGGTATGTTGAAAGTTTAAGTTCTTATGCACGTCAATTTCTGGGTAGAATGAATAAACCTGAAGTTGATTACATTCATGGCATATCACCGGCAATTGCAATAGAACAAAAAGTTTCTACAAGGAATCCAAGATCAACTGTCGGAACTTCAACAGAAGTTTACGAGTACCTTAAATTGCTTTTTGCACGCATCGGCAAAACATATTCACCTGTGTCATCAACATTGGTGAAAAGAGATACTGTTGCTGATGTTGTGAAATATATTCAGTCCCATCCCGAAGGAACCAAAGTGATAATTTGTGCATTGATTCCTGCTAAAAAGGACCGGACTTTAATAACCCAAATGGAAATTCTCCTGCAACAGGGATTCTCAAGGATATTATTGAATGATGAAATTGTCAGGATAGATGAAGTTCTTCAGGGAAAATTTGAGTTGAAAAAGAAAACAAAGTTACATGTTGTCATTGACAGATTCATTGTGAAAAATGAGGATACTGAACTTGATTCCAGAATTGCCGATTCAATAGAGACAGCTTTTTTCGAAGGTGAAGGTAGTTGTTTAATTGAAACTTCTTCTGACAATGCTTCAAAAAAAATAATGAGTTTCTCTAAGAAATTTGAAGCTGATGGAATAACATTCGAAGAGCCTTCTACAAATTTGTTCAGTTTCAACAATCCTTTTGGTGCATGCAAAACCTGTGAAGGATTTGGTAGTATTATTGGCATTGATGAAGACCTTGTGGTTCCTGATAAAAGCCTTTCAATTTTTGAAGAAGCCGTTGCTTGCTGGAAAGGTGAAAAAATGAGTGAGTGGAAAGATAGGCTGGTTATGAACGCATACAAATTTGATTTCCCCATTCACAGACCTTATTATAACCTTACCAATGACGAAAAGGATTTGCTTTGGAATGGTAACGAATACTTCGGAGGGATAAATGATTTCTTTAAATTTGTAGAAGAACAAACGTACAAGATCCAATACAGGGTGATGCTTGCACGCTACAGGGGAAAGACTACATGCCCCGATTGCAAAGGAACACGGTTAAGAAAAGATGCCAATTATGTGAAGGTTGGAGGAATCTCAATTTCTGAACTTGTAGTAATGTCCTTATGGGATGTGAAAGATTTTTTCTCAAAAATTGAACTTAACAGCTATGAGAAAATTGTAACGAAAAGGTTGCTTACGGAGATCACATCTCGCCTGCAATTCATGATTGACGTTGGTCTCGGATATCTGACTCTGAACAGACTTTCCTACACATTATCCGGTGGCGAATCACAGCGTATAAATCTTGCAACTTTTATGGGCAGCAGTCTTGTTGGCTCAATGTACATTCTTGATGAACCCAGTATTGGTTTGCATCCCCGCGATACATTCCAACTCATTAAAGTACTGAAATCTTTAAGAGATATTGGGAATTCTGTAATTGTGGTGGAGCATGATGAGGATATTATCCGGTCTTGCGATCATTTAATAGATATCGGACCATTCGCTGGTGCTCATGGAGGAGAAGTGGTGTTTGAAGGAGATCACGATGATCTGTTGAAAGAAAAGAAGAGCCTGACGGCCCAATATCTCAATAAAAAATTGAGTGTAAAAATGCCGGATTGCAGAAGAAAATGGAAAGAATATATTGAAGTGGTCGGTGCACGTGAAAATAATCTGAAAAATTTCAGAGTGAAATTTCCGTTGCGTGTACTTACTGTTGTTACTGGTGTCAGCGGGTCAGGAAAAACTTCTCTTGTGAAAAACATCTTATTCCCTGCGTTAAAAAAAATACACGGGGGATATGGTGAGAAGACAGGAAAGTATGATAAACTTGAAGGTGATTTCAGAAGTATTTCCAACATTGAGTTCGTTGATCAAAACCCGATCGGAAAATCATCCAGATCCAATCCTGTTACTTATGTGAAAGCCTATGATGAAATACGTGAGCTTTATTCAAATCAGCCGTTGGCAAAAGTGAGAGGTTACAAACCGGGATATTTTTCTTTTAATATCGAAGGAGGGCGCTGTGAAGAATGTGAAGGAGCCGGTGAAGTAACTATTGAAATGCAGTTCATGGCTGATATTAGGCTTGTATGCGAAAGTTGCAAAGGAAAGCGTTTTAAGGATGAAGTATTGGATGTAACTTTTAAAGGTAAAAACATCAGCAATATTCTTGACATGACTGTTGACGAAGCTTTGGAATTTTTCAATTCCGGTGAGAAATCCGCCCTTGAGAACAGAATACTTTTAAAACTAAAACCTCTGGCTGATGTTGGCCTCGGATATGTGAAGCTTGGTCAGCCATCAAGCACATTAAGTGGTGGTGAAGCCCAACGTATCAAACTTGCTTTCTTCCTTTCGAAAGGAGAATCAGAAACTCCATCTCTTTTTATTTTTGACGAACCTACAACCGGCCTGCATTTTCATGACATTGACAAATTACTTAATTCATTGTATGCGCTCATAAAGAATCGCCATTCGATCGTGGTCATCGAACATAATCCGGAAATTATTAAATCTGCAGATTGGATAATTGATATTGGTCCGGAAGGCGGTGATATGGGAGGAAATATTGTCTTTGAAGGAGTGCCGGAGGATATTATCAATTGCAAAGAATCCTATACCGGAAAGTTTTTGAAAAAACACTTTGGGAATAAAGTTTCAAAATAGGTTTGATACCTTGAAAATTGATCAGAAATCAAACTCAGGATCGTGATGATGGCAATTGAAAATAATCGGATGATAAAAGTATTCACTTCGTTGATTATTGTCTTTGTTTTGTTCGGATGTTCTCATATTGTTGCCCAAAAACCAAAGAATTTTAATGGATGGGAATTCTTACAATGGAAGCTGAGAAAAGATAGTGTTATTAAAATTTTGAATGTGTATAAAAGCAAATTTGAAAGTCCAAATGCATTGGATGCTGATTTCAAATACGAGGGCATGAATACATGGCTTGAATACGACAACAATAATCAGTTAAACAAGGTTCATCAACGACATGATTTCGCAGTGATATATCTGAAGGACGCAAAGACTTTTTATAAAAAAACCAGGGCTAGGCTTATTAAAACTTATGGACGCCCCGGCCACAAAGAATTTAACCGAAAAGGTTGTGTTGAAACATTGATCTGGGAATTAAAATATACAAGGGTAGTCTGCGAATTCAATTACCAATACAAGATCATTGATGAATTTGGAGCAGGTTCTTATTGGGTTGATGTTGTCTTTAGCCCGGAATAAAATTGAGCAGTGTGTCAACTTATATTTTTATTTGCAAAAAAAAAGACCATCCATAAGGATGGTCTTTTTTTAGCAATTAACTTAACTTACTTTACAGTTTTTTTCAAAGTAGCGCCAGCTTTAAATCTTGCAACTTTCTTTGCAGCGATTTTTAACGGTTTTCCTGTTTGAGGATTGCGACCTGTTCTGGCTGATCTTTTCAAAATTGAAAAAGTTCCGAAGCCAATCAGTGAAACACTTTCACCTTTTTTTAATGATTTAGTAATAGCTCCAGTTAATGCATTCAGTGCTTTAGCTGAATCAACTTTACTTAAATTTGCTTCTTTTGCAATTGCTTCAATTAATTCTGATTTGTTCATTTTTTTAAAGTTTAAGTTAAAATATAAGTTTATAAATATCTCGGTAAAAGTATAGAAATTATTCATGCACTATTCATACCTGGTGCGCTAAGTTATCACCAATTTTTGAAGAGTTATTAACAATTTGCATTTTTAAAAGTACTTGTTAAGGCTGTCTGGACAAGAAAAGATCACTTAAATTTTACCAAATTCTCCGGACAGTTTTCTTGAAAACGTCGCAATTATGCATTATTATTGAATGATCAGTGACCTTTCTGGGGGAGATTAATATGGAGGCCTGAATGATTCAATCAATGTAGAATTGAGGGTTCACAATATCGGACCTTTTATTAAATGCTGTTTGACGCGACTGTTTTGCATCACTTTTCCTGATTGGCACTAATTGTCCCGGCTATTATTCTTTATCAAACAACATTGAAAACTTTGTCTTTTTTAGTAAATTTACTCAGTACTGCATAAAGTAAATGAATCAAAATCTTAATTCCTTTGTGTACCATAAGAAATTCATTCCCGAAATTTCTCTCCTTTCTGTTTAAAGAATTATAACTATTTTTGTGAATCTTCGTTGACGCGAAAATATTTTCAATATGGTAGATACCGGAAGCTTTAAATTGAGATCCCTGGTGGTTAAATAAATTTTATGAGGTTAGTACATTTCCTTTTTTTATTGCTTGTCTTTCCTTTGTTTCTGTTTCCCCAAACCACAGGGCAATTTGAGATTGGTCTTCCTTTGATAAGAAATTATACACCTAAAGAATATAAAGGTGTTTCTCAAAACTGGGGGTTTGTTCAGGATAGCAGGGGTGTGCTTTATTTCGCAAATGGTGATGGGGTTCTTGAATATGATGGTGTACACTGGAGGGTAATAAAAATTGCAAATAACTACACTGCAAGCGCTGTTGCCATTGGAAAGAATGATAAAATTTATGTGGGTTCTATTTCTGAATTCGGTTATCTTTCACCTGTAAAAAGCGGGGAACTTAAGTATGTTTCGCTTATTGACAAATTCGATCCGAAGGACAAAGAATTCAATTACATTTTAAACCTCTATGTTGTTAAGAGCAAAATCTATTTTCTTGCCAATGATAAACTCTATAGGTGGAATGATACTACCATAAGGACCTGGCATCTCAGGAAATCGGCTTTCTGTTGTAATTACGATAATCACCTGCTTTTATGGCAAAAAAATGTTGGGATCAAAGAACTTCGAGGTGATTCTATTGTGAAGATGAATGGTGGCGATTACTTTTCTGAAATTCCGATTCAAAATGTCTTGCCTTATAAAGATAACAAGATGCTTGTCGTTTGCAGGGACAGCGGAATGTATCTGATGGATGATCCTGATAAACTCAAAAAAGGTGAATATCCTGTCATCGAAAAATTCTACAACCAGGCTGACTACTTTATTCAGCTAAATCAATTGTTATACTCAGCAAGACTCACAAATGGTTATTATGCTTTTGCTACCATGCATGGAGGAACTGCTATTATGGATAACACTGGTGCCCTGGTACAGATTCTGGATAAAAGTGTAGGTGTGCAGAATGATACACACAACGGTATTGGTCAGGATTCTCAAAATGCTTTATGGCTCTCAATGGACAATGGCATTACAAGGGCTGATATTCTTTCACCACTTACTTTCTGGAATGATGAAATGGGATTGAAAGGTAGTGTGCTTTCTGTAACCAGGTTCAAAGGAAAAGTGTTTGCTGGCACGTGGCAGGGCCTCTACTATTATGATTATTCTCCTGAGAAATATTATTTGTCAGAAGTAAATGCGAATAAAAATTTCTTTCAATTTAAAAATCTGAAAGGCATTAAAAATACGGTATGGGATTTAATGGTCATTAAAAATAAATACGGTGCCGGAAAAGACAAACTGCTGGTAGCATCTTCAGGCGGTGTTTATGAAGTTGACCTTTATAACTCAAAACTTCTGGTCAGTGGTACTGCTACGAAATTTTACAGAAGTGAAAAGGACCCTTCCAAAATTTTCGTTGCTACGGATGAAGGTTTAAAATGTATTTCGCAGAATTATGATGGAAAGGAAATGAACTTTGAGTACTCAGGAAAGCTGAATAATTTTGATGAAAAAATAGTGAATTTCGGTGAGGAAAAGAATGGAAATATTTGGATCGCCACTGAATTTAATGGCGTTTATCTTCTTGAATTTAAAAAGTGGGACGGGAATAAAATTGTCCTCCCGTTTACGGAGAACACTTCTTATAAACTAACTCATTTATCCAAAGCCGATGGATTGCCGCAAGGATACTGCACCATTTATAATGTGTGCAACAAGCTTGTTTTTATTTCACAGGACGGTTTCTTTTTCCCTAAAGAACTCAGGACCGGCAACACAATTAAGTATCATTTTGTACAGGATAAATCCGGATTTTCATGGATACAGCAAGGCTCATCCTACATCAATTATCTTATTCAGGATAACATTGGCAATATCTGGATTCAGGTAATTAATAAATCTTTGGGTACAAAATCAATTATTGAAGCAGTTTACAAAAATGGCAGCTATGAATTAAAAACAAACCCTTTTAAACTGATTCCTCAGATGGAGATTTATTCAATCTTCGCTGATAAGGATAATATCACGTGGATTGCCGGCGACGATGGTCTTGTGAAGTATGATGGTAGCACAAAGTATCAGTACAATCAGCAATTTTGTGCTTTGATAAGAAAGGTACTTCTTCCTAGGGATTCGGTTCTTTTCTGGGGCACTAATTATAAAAAGATCAGCGAAAATGGCTTGTGTTCCGGCATTGAAACTTCCCAGATTGATGAATTAAAGCCGCAGATAAGTTATGACTTCAACAGTCTTACTTTTGAGTTTGCCGCTCCAAGCTATTTTGATGAAAATACAAAATACTACAAAGTCTTTCTTGAAGGATTTGATAAGAACTGGTCCGATTGGTTAACTGAAACAAAAAAGGAGTACACCAATTTACCGCCGGGACATTATAAATTTCATGTTATCGCCAAGAATATTTTCGGCACACTGAGCACCGAAGCTGTTTATGAGTTTACAATCCTTGCCCCCTGGTACAGGACATGGTTTGCATACATTATTTACTTCCTGGCTGCGTCATTTATCATCTTTTTATTTGTCCGTTATTTTACCAGACGCCTCAGAGCAGCCAGGGACCGGCTGGAAGTTCTTGTGGAAAGAAGAACAAGAAAAGTTAATGAACAGATCAGGGAAATTGAAAAAGAAAAGGAAATGTCAGACAAGTTGCTTCTGAATATTCTCCCCTTTACCATTGCCGAAGAACTTAAAGCCACCGGTCATGCAAAGACCAAATTCTTTGAACAGGTCACTGTTTTGTTCTCCGATTTTAAAGATTTCACTATCATTGCCCAGCAACTGCAACCTCATGAATTGATTGCTGAACTGAACCGCTGCTTCATGTTTTTTGATGATGTTTGCATAAGGCATAATATTGAAAAAATAAAGACTGTGGGCGATTCCTACATGTGTGCCGGTGGTGTCCCGATAAAGAATAAAACAAACCCCGTTGATGTTGTTCTGGCAGCTTTCGAAATCCGTGATTTTATCGGAAGACTCAAACGTGAGCAATCTGTCAAAGGAATTGCTTTGTGGAAAATCAGGATAGGTGTTCATACTGGTTCTATTATTTCTGGTGTTGTTGGTAAGAAAAAGTTTGCCTACGATATTTGGGGCGACACAGTAAATACAGCAAGCAGACTGGAGCAAACAAGTTATCCCAATAAAGTGAATATCTCCGGTGAAACCTACGAATTGGTAAAGGATTTCTTCGACTGTACTTACCGTGGAAAAGTGCCCATAAAGCACAAGGGTGAAATTGACATGTATTTTGCAGAAAGAATAAAAAAGGAATTGAGCGCCGACGATGATGGAAGAATTCCGAATCAGGTCTTCCTGGAATTGCGCGAAAAATTAAATGAGTCACAGGATGGATTATAAAGCTGCGGAACATTATATAATTGACAAGCTCTCTAAGGAACTTCCTTGCACGCTCTATTACCATGGCATCGAACATACATTGGATGTCCTGAATGCTGCGGAAAATTATGCTGTTATGGAGCACCTGAACAAAGAGGACCTGATCCTTCTTCGTACCGCCGCACTTTATCACGACAGTGGGTTTCTTGTAAAATATTCAAGCAACGAAGTTGCATCAGTTGAAATTATTTCAAATGTCCTGCCGGGATTTGGATATTCTGATCAGCAGATTGATCGTATCAGCAAAATGATCCTTACAACTGAATTGCCTCAAAAACCAAGAAATCTCCCTCAGAAAATTTTATGCGATGCCGACATGGATTACCTGGGGCGCGATGACTTTTACATGATAGGCATCAGGCTATATCGTGAATGGAACGAGAACGGAATTCCTACTACTTTAAGAGAATGGTACATCCAGGAATTGTACTTTTTGCAGCAGCATGAGTATTTTACCTGGTCAGCATTCAACCTGAGAAATGAAAAAAAAATGAAATACATTGCTGACATCAAAGCATTGCTCGGCAACAGGATTTGATCCTATTGATGTACATAGTTTTTGGTTCACCATGGATTTATTTCTGAATTCTCATTGTGCATAAAAGTATTGATATTACTTTTGTGCCGTTATCCGGATTACCGGGAAAATCAAAAAAGCAAATGTCGGTTTTTAATAAACATCGAACAAAAACTTGAGTTCTCCGTTATCCTGAACAATTAACAAAAACCAATAATTAACTGCAATAACAAAACCACATCTAACTATTAAAAGATGGAACAAATACGACCTACTGGATTTAGAATATTACCACCCGTTGTCAAAAATATATTAATCATAAACGGTTTGTTTTACCTGGCTACTCTTGGAATTCAAGCTGCATATAAGATTGACCTGACTAACATTTTAGGCATGCACTATTTTGGCAGCCATTTATTCAAGCCCTACCAGATAATTACTTATATGTTCATGCACGCAAATTTCGGGCATATTTTCTTCAATATGTTTGCCCTATGGATGTTTGGGAGTGTTCTTGAAAATTACTGGGGGCCTAAGCGATTTTTTAGCTATTATATGATTACAGGGATAGGAGCCATTATGGTTCAAATGGTGGTAACTTATATTCAAATCATGAATGTTATGCCTTTCTTATCACCCGAACAAATCGAAATGGTTAAAACTGAAGGATACAAGATACTGGCTGAAAACAAAAATTACATTGACGTTTACGAAGGCAAACTAAATCTCCTGTATAATACAGGTACACTTGGTGCATCGGGAGCTGTATTTGGACTACTGCTTGCATTTGGTATGACATTTCCGAATTCGGTTATTTATTTGTATTTCGCTATACCTATCAAAGCAAAATGGTTTGTTATACTTTATGCCGCACTCGAACTTTATTCAGGGCTATCAAACAACCCCAGTGACAACGTGGCGCATTTTGCACATTTGGGTGGCGCTTTGGTTGGTTTAATAATAATCCTGTTTTGGAATAGAAAAACAAAAAACAAACTACTCTGACTATGAAGAACAGGTCGTTTATTGACGATTTTATGAAATTCTTTTTCAGCCGCAACATGTTGTCAAGGCTGATTCTTGTGAATGTGATAGTATTCATTCTCGCGAATATCACAGGCCTTTTCATGTCGCTCTACAATGTTCATCATGACCATTCTTTATTTACAGAGTGGTTTGCTGTGCCTTCAAACCCTGCAATATTAATTCAAAAACCATGGACCATTTTTACCTACATGTTCTTGCAGGAGGAGTTTATGCACATTCTGTTTAACATGATCACGCTGTATTTTGGTGGTACACTTTTTCTGCAGTTTTTAGGTGGAAAAAAACTTCTGACAACTTATATTTTCGGAGGCGTATCCGGTGCCGCATTTTACATCCTTGCCTTTAATTATTTTCCCGCTTTTAGCGATGTTGTAAAAGTGTCTTATGCATTGGGTGCATCCGCTTCCGTGCTGGCAGTTCTGGTTGCCATTGCAATTTATGTCCCTGATTATACAGTGCAGTTGGTGCTTTTCGGCCGCATAAAAATGAAATACATTGCGCTCGTCTTTGTCCTAATTGATGTTTTAAGTATTGAAAAAGAAAATCCCGGCGGACACATTGCTCATCTTGGTGGTGCCCTCTTTGGTTTTACTTACGTCATGCTGCTCAAAAAAAACCACAACATGTTTGATTTTTTCAAACCGGTGGCAGCATTTTTTAAAAAGCTTTTCACTCCCAAACCCAAACTTAAAGTTGAATACAAGAAAAACGGCCGTCCGCTCACCGATGATGAATACACAAAGGTGAGGGCGGAAAAACAAAAAAAGATGGATGCCATTCTTGATAAAATTTCAAAAAACGGCTATAATAGCCTGTCAAAAGAAGAGAAGGAATTTCTCTTTTCTGCCAGCAATAGATAATAACGGATGTTACACATTATGATAAAATCCCGAAGCTTCAGATTGGCATCAAGCTATGAATAGGTACTTCGGGACAATAGTCACGGAGTGACGGCAGTTTGGTAGTATAATTAACAAGCTATTATGTAAGTCACGGAGTGACGACAATAGAAAAACGAAAATATTTTGTTGAAGTGATATTGTTATAATAATGTCGTATCACAGCACTTTTGTTTCCTTATTTTCTTATATTTATATAGTGTCGTCACTCCGTGACTTTTGTTTGCCTCTGCTTATTTTTTCTACCAATATGCCGTCACTCCGTGACTTTATTGCGGAATTTCGTACCTCTTGATTGACGCCAATGCGAAGCTTCGGGATGACATGAAATAATTTCTCCCGGGCTTTTAAATTCGTTCTTTATTTTATACCACTTAACATTTATCCTGCTAATATCAACCCGGCAAATCAGATTGTGTTGACCTGATTCCCCTTTTTTTATTATTTTTGTAACTTCAACCTTCTGAAATCTGATGACCGCGAAGAAAGCAAGTAAAAGCAAAGCAAGGAATTTTTTTATTACCGTGATGTTGATCTTCAACATCATTTTTGCCATTGCTCTCATCCTTTCTTATTTCGCAGCTTATGTAAGCCCCGAAAAGTTTTGGATGATCGCTTTTTTTGGTATTGCATTTCCTTACATCTTTCTTTCAAATTTTATTTTTCTCGCCTTCTGGCTGATCTTTAAAAGAAAGTATGCCCTCATTCTCGGGTTGCTGTTGCTGGCAGGTGTTTTCAATGTTTTTAAAATTATCCAGTCAAGTAAAAAATACGACGTTAAAGAACTTAGCAATGCAATAAAAGTGATCTCCTTCAACGTCCGCAATTTTGATATTTATAACCAGGATAAACATTGGAATTACAATTTTACTTTCAGGAACCGGATATTCGCCTTTCTTAAAAAGGAGCAGCCTGATATTTTATGTTTCCAAGAGTACGTTCATGATGCAACCGGCAAATTCAATACAACGGATTCATTGAAAAAATTTCTTCATGCTAAAAATGCTAACCTCGTTTACACCGCAAATTCACGAAACATGAATTATTTCGGTTATGCTACTTATACAAGGTATCCTATCATTGATACCGGCAGGATTGAATTCAAAACAGTATCTGGCAACATTTGCATTTACACGGATGTAAAAATTAATTCCGACACTGTAAGGGTCTACAATTTGCATCTCGAATCTATCAGAATGAAATCTGAGGATTATTGGTTTGCTGACAGGGTTGTTCAGGGTTATACACAACATCTCGACGTAGAAAAAAATTCTGAAAGGATCATCAGCCGGTTGAAGAACGCTTTTGCCATTCGTGCTCCACAGGCTCAGTTGGTGGCTGACCACATTAAAAAATGTCCTTACCCTGTGATCTTGTGCGGCGATTTTAATGACACTCCAACATCCTACGCCTACCACACTGTTTCTTCTGGTTTAAAAGATGCATTTGTTGAAAGTGGTAATGGAATTGGGCAGACTTATGCAGGAGTGTTTCCTTTGCTACGCATTGATTACATTATGCACAGCAAGGAATTCAAAGCCTATAATTTTGAAACAGGCACAGAAGTAATGTCTGACCATTATTCAGTGATGTGTTATCTGAAATTTGACAAATAAAAGAAACAATGGACCACAGGTCTCACCAATGATTTTGCATAACACTCACATGTTTTATTTTTCTTCTCTTTTAATGCATTTATAGTTGCCATGACTGAGTTTCAACTTACATCCGAGTTTCAGCCAACAGGCGATCAGCCCGAAGCCATCAAACAACTTGTGGAAGGCATCCGCAGGAATGATTTTGCCCAGACGCTTCTTGGTGTCACCGGCTCAGGCAAGACTTTCACCATCGCCAACGTCATTCAGCAGATCAATAAACCCACCCTTATTCTCAGCCACAACAAAACCCTAGCAGCACAGCTCTATGGCGAGTTCAAATTGTTTTTCCCCAACAATGCTGTCGAATATTTTGTTTCTTATTACGATTACTATCAACCCGAAGCTTTTCTTCCTACAACAAATACCTACATCGAAAAGGATCTTAGCATCAACGATGAGATCGAAAAACTTCGTCTCAGCACTTCTTCCTCCCTACTATCGGGCAGGCAGGATATCATTGTTGTGTCAAGCGTTTCCTGCATCTACGGCATCGGTAACCCCGACGATTTTACTTCCAATGTGATCCACATCAAACGTGGAAGCCGCATCAGCCGCAACAAACTGCTGCACGACCTTGTCAATTCTCTGTATTCACGCAATGAGATCAATTTCAGCCGTGGCAATTTCCGCGTCAAAGGCGACACTGTGGATGTATTCCCTGCATACGCCGACATTGGTTACCGCATAAGTTTTCTTGGCGACGAGATTGAAACCCTCGAATCTTTCGACCCCGTCAACGGACACAGGATTGATGAGTTTGACAACCTGTCAATCTATCCCGCAAATATCTTTGTCACTTCACACGAGAAGATGAAAACCGCTATCAAAGAAATTCAGGACGACCTATACAAACAGGCTGCCTATTTTCGTGAGATAGGGAAGGACATCGAAGCAAAACGCCTCGAAGACCGCGTTTCCTACGACATCGAAATGATGCTCGAACTTGGCTATTGTTCCGGCATCGAAAACTATTCCCGTTACTTCGACGGCAGGAAAACAGGTTCGCGTCCTTTTTGTCTCATTGATTATTTTCCCGACGATTATTTGCTCGTCATTGACGAAAGTCATGTCACCGTTCCCCAGGTGCGCGGCATGTATGGCGGCGACCGTTCGCGCAAGCAAACCCTTGTTGAATATGGGTTCCGGCTTCCTTCAGCCATGGACAACCGTCCTCTCAAATTCGAGGAGTTCGAAGCCATGATGAACCAGGTTATTTTTGTCAGCGCCACGCCTTCTGATTATGAAATGCAGAAGTCCGAAGGTGTGATCGTGGAGCAGCTCATTCGCCCTACAGGTCTTCTCGATCCTCAGATTGAAGTGCGCCCTTGCCAGTCACAGATTGACGACCTGCTCGACGAAATTGAGATACGCGTGTCTATTAAAGAAAGGGTGCTCGTTACAACCCTCACCAAACGCATGGCCGAGGAACTTTCCAAATACCTTACCCGCCTCGACATTCGCTGCCGTTACATCCATTCCGATGTCACCACGCTCGACAGGGTGGAGATACTGCGTGACCTCCGTCTTGGCGTGTTTGATGTGCTCATCGGTGTCAACCTTTTGCGCGAAGGCCTCGATTTACCCGAAGTCTCTCTCGTTGCCATTCTCGATGCCGATAAGGAAGGCTTCCTCAGGTCCGAGAAATCTCTCACCCAGACTGCCGGTCGTGCCGCACGTAACCTCAACAGCAAAGTGATTTTCTATGCTGACAAAATAACCGAATCCATGCGCCGCACAATGAGCGAAACCACTCGCCGCCGCGAAATTCAGTTGAAGTACAACGAAAAATACAACATCACTCCCACACAGATCACCAAATCCACCGAGTCCATTCTTGGTCAGACCTCCGTCATGGACGTTAGAGGCAAGGCTCCCAGGGCATACGTTGAGAAGGATACTTTCGATGTTGCCGCCGAACCCGTAATGAAATTCATGTCAAAAGATCAGTTGCAGAAAGCCATGAACCAACTGCGCCGCGATATGGAAAAAGCCGCCAAAGATCTCGATTTTATTGAAGCCGCCCGCCTGCGCGATGAAATGTTCGCTTTGCAAAAAAGATTGAACGAAAGCTGAGATGGGAAATTGGAAATTTGAAATTGGAAATTCCCCGAAATCATCAATACGCACATTTTAATTCCAATTACTTTTCCAAAGTTTTCTTCACTTTGGAAAAGTTTTAACTGAAAAATTGTTAGAGAAAAATGTTCCACCTTTTTGAGGAATGGAACATTTTTTTTGAAAGATTATTATTTGATTGCTCTTGATAAGAAACGCGAGCAAATCATCGTAAACGGGGAGGTGAGTGCAAACAAGGTAAACTATTCTTCAAGATAAGAGGGACATTGGGGACAAGGGGGACTTTGAAGACTGGCGGAGTGATTGTGGAAATGTTGTGATGGAAGTTGAATATTGCGTAAAGCATTTGATAAATTCGTGGATGACAATAGCAGATTTTGCGAATGCTAAACAAGATTTAGAAAACCGAGTGGAAGAACAGGGCAGAAAGATTGAACATTGTATTGGTTCAATTGAAAATTTGGTAAAGACAATTTGTCATTCAATAATTACAAAACAAACATTGTCATTGACAATGGACAAACATATAGAAACAATTGGAGTTCCTAATGTGCTACTGTGACATTAACGAATGTCATTTAAAAAATGAAGTAGTACGAGGCTAATTCTTTTTTTAAGGTGCTATGAGACTTTGAAAGTTGTAACTTTGCCCTACTATGGGACAAAAAAAGAAGCAACCGCAGCAAGACCTTCTATATGAGATGGCCAAGATGATGGTTCCACAAGAATTTTTAGAATAT
>CAISZK010000006.1 GCA_903889915.1 uncultured Bacteroidota bacterium | reverse complement strand
TAGGTTCTCTTAGCCGCACAAACACGGATCAATTATTTATTTGTCACTTTGCTTCGTGACATTTCGAAATTATTTCCAAGAGCAAGTGTGTATCCGCTGTTATCTTTCTTGTGATCAAGCTTCGTATTGATACCAGTAAGATTTGAAATTTCATTAAGCCCTGCATCTGCAATATCCCATACTGTGATCTTGCTGTTATCCGGGGTTACGTCATGTTTTTTATCTTCGGGAGTAATGGCTTTTTTAAGTTTAAATAACGCAAGTTCTTTCAATGAGAGAACCTTGTTATTATCCTGTTTTTGTTCTTCGGCCTGCAGTTTCTTTTTCATCATCATGTTGTAGAAATCTCCGTAAACTGTAATTTCTGAAAGTTTTTCCGGGTTGTCATTATTGCCTGAGATTGTCTTTTCGGGTAAAGACTGAATACGGCTAACAATTCCGTCATCATGATGATTTCCGAAATTAATTTGTTTTTGCAAAGGATTGCTCATTGCAATTTCCTGGTTGTTATTTGAACTTTGAATAATTGCAGTTGCTTGCGTATTTGATCTGCTCTCTCTTTTCATATTGACATCATTTCTGCTTGCAGTATAGAAAGTGTTTGCTGCTTCCTTAGGTAATAAGAAATAAACAGCAAGTATCAGAATGATGGAAGCAGCAATGGAAAGGGCGTAATATAGTTTAACAGGACTGAATAATTTTCTTGTACCTGTAGCATGTTTTAGTTGTTCTTTTCTGTCGAAAACAATTGAAGTATCCGGAGTTATTTTTGAAGCTTTAAATAAATTGTACTCTTTGTTCAAACCGGGATTCAATGCAAGAAACTCTTTCAGATCAGAAAGCAGCGCTAATGAAGCATCACCTTCTGATGCGGCAATAAAAAGCTCCGTGTAATTATTTTCATTAATATTTCCAAAGGGAATGATCACACTCTTTTTAAGAGATTCTTTTCCTGTGAACTCAATGGATCTGTCAGGAGTGATCTTTGTTTTAAGGAACAGATCAAATTCCTTTTTCAAAAATGGATTCTTTTCAATAAAGGCGGAAAGAAGCTCAGATTGTTCTTTGGTCAAGTCCCCTTCAACTTCGCCTACGAAAAACTCTGCGTAATTCAATTCATTGATGAGACCAACAGGAATGACAGATTTTTTTTTTAGAGATTCCTTTGCGTCAAAAACTATTTTTCTTGCGGGAGGCAGCGTAACATTTTCAAAGTAGTCGAATTCTTCTTTCAGGTCATAATGAAGGTCCAGAAAAGCCATGAGTTTAGCTATCTCGTCCTTCGACAAGCGCCCCTCATAATAATCGAGGAACCAAACTTCATAGTTATTTCTGTTTATTTGCATCATTTAAGTTTCGAGTTTCCAATTTCAAGTTTCCAATTTCAAGTTTCAAGTCTGCTCCTATTAGTCGTTTTCTTGCCGCAAAGGCTCAAAGACTCAAAGTTTCGCAAAAAAATTATAAATGCTTTTCAATGCTTTGCGTTTCTTTGTGTCTTCGTGCCTTAGCGGCAATTTTATTTTTTACTTTTGGTAGCGTGCTCTAATTTCTAACTTCTTTTTTCTTTCTCATAAAACATTTTCCAGGCTTCCGATATATTCCTTCAAAAACACCCTTGCCCTGTAGATATAAACCTTCACCTGCGATTCGGACAAACCTGTTATCTCTCCTATTTCATCATACGCATAACCCTCGTAATCTCTCAGCATCACAACAGATCTCTGAATTTCGGGCAACCTGTTCACTGCTTCTCTCAATATTTCTTTCAATCCAAGGTATTCTTTGTTGTCTGAAGTTTGATTAAATTCAATATCCTCAAAGCTCACTAATTTTTTCTCTTTTCTGATCGCATCAATCATTGTATGATAGGCTGTCGTAAATAAATAAGAACGTGCTTTTGCATAATCAATTTCTCCGGCCTTGTCCCACATTTTAATGAATGAATCCTGCACAACATCCTTTGATTTATCAGTGTCGTGCATATTGTGAAGCACAAAACGATAAACTGCATCAGAGTAGTCATCCACACAAGTGTTGTATTCTTCCGTTGTCATTAAGTTTGATGTGTTTTTATCTGTTTCCGGGTGTAGGACGATTTAAGATGCCACAAAGTTACAGCACGATGAAAATAATTCTGAATTTCATTCAATGTTGTTGAAAAACAGGAATTAAACCAGCCAATACCCTAATACAGTTTTATCCTTTTTAATGAAATGTATGATTCATTGACATTGGCATAAACAGGATCGCCCGAGATCAGATTAATAGTTTGAAGATCATTTGAAGGATATAAAGTAATAACGCCGTCTCCCGTTTTCACCTTCACTGCTAATCTGAAATTATTGTTGTTGTTATTCCATTTGTAACTAAAAACATTTTGATTTGAATCGCCCTTATAATTGTAGGCCCACTCTAACTGCGGACACGCACGGCTGTACAAATACTGATCGAAAAACCACTGATAATCCTTTTTTGTTTTTTCGTTCACAAGTGCAATAAATTCTTTTGTTGTTGCAATGGAATATTTGTAACGGCTGTAAAATGTCTTTATAATGTCGAAAAACAAAGTATCATTATTAATCTGGTTTCGCAATGTATGCAGCATTAAGGCTCCTTTAAAATAAACATCACCATCATTATAGTCCCAATAATTCACATCGTAAGGCCCTACAACCGGTCTTTTATTTTTAATAAGCATGGCGTAAAAACTCAAATAATCAAGGTATGCCTCATAACCCTTTGTATATTCTACATACAGGGCTTCGCTATAAGTAGCAAAGCCTTCATGCAACCAAATATCTGCATAGTCGCCGGCAGTGACACTGTTTCCCCACCACTCATGCGCTGATTCGTGAAGAATGATATAATCGAAATCATAGCCAATCTCATTCTTATAGTTGTTGCCATAAGCAATTGCGGTCTGGTTTTCCATACCTTCATAGGGACTTTCAACCAACTTATATCCGTCCCTTGGCCAGGGATATTCACCAAATTTACTCTCATAGAATTTCAGGATATCCACCGTCTGTTTAAAATGTGTTTTGGCCTTATCGAGATTATAGGGTAAAACATAAAAATCGAGGTTGTAAGTTGTATCACTTTTTGGATAAGGGATTGTAAAATGTTCATATTTTCCAATGTAAATGGTAGCATCATAAGTGTTGATAGGGTAAGTTGTTTTCCATGAAAAAGTCTCCTTATTTCCTGTCTTTTCTTTTTTGATAAACTGCCCGTTGCTCACGCAGAACAAGCCTTCTGGTATGGTGATATTCATTTTCAGGGAGTCGGGTTCATCAGAAAGATGATCCTTCAATGGCCACCAAAGACTGGCTCCATCCAATTCGCAGGAAACACCAATCCAGGGGTTTTTATTTTTGTCCTTTTTCCACACAAAACCTCCATCCCATGGTGGCTTTGGCGCTTTGATGGGTTTCCCCTCGTAATAAACTGTGATTTTAGTCTTTTCTCCTACTTTGATTTTATTTTTAAAAGAAACAAAAACCGCATTGAACTTTCTTGTGAAGGTAAGGCTGTCTGTTCCGTTAACAATTTTATTTATTTTTAAATTTTTGTAGAGATCAATTTGGATGGTGTCCAGGTCGGTCAAAGGATTGAAATAAATGTCAACATGGCCTTTGATATAGCGGTCTTCGATGTTCAGATCAACGTTGATTTCATAAAAAGTAACATCAAAGTTTTTCCTGTATTTTGTAAGCTTTCCCCTCAATGTGTCGGCTTCCGTGAATACCGGATATTTGCCGGGTCTTTTGGGAGTTTTAAGTTTTCTGTTTAGCCCGATAAGGGAACAGGAGGTCAAAAATAAAATGAGAATTACGGTGACCAGTAAATATTGTTTTTTCATTTTGCAGGTTTTAAGCGCCGGTAAATTTTGCAGGGTTCACTTCAATCCTGATATAGCTTCATTGATATTGAAAATATGATCTGCCAAATTTTCAGATGACGAAATAAGATCAATATAGATCACACTGCTCTTGTTATTATAATCGGGCAAAGTAGCTTTTTGAAAATGTTCTTTTATCAGATCATTGCGCAGTTTGTTTATCTGCAATTCCAGCATCTGGGCTTTGTCCAGCGAAACTTTGTCATAATCTTTTTCAAGATTTGCAATAAGTACATCGAAAGCTGAGAACATAAGATCATACACCTTTTTCAGGTTGTCGCGCTGGTCCTGCGTGAACCATACTTTCATCTCGTTTTTCCAGTTTATTCTTTTCGCCATGTGATACACAGAGTCGCCAATGTTTTCGAGTTCCTTGGCTATCCGCTGCATGGATTTTACTTTTTGCTGACCGGTAATGCTTAGCTCTCCATGGTAAACCTGGCTGAGATAAGTATTAATTTCTTCTTCTGATTTATCAATTTCTTCTTCCTGTTCTGTGATGGTTTGATATAAAAGTTGATATTCTTTTTCATTTTTTTCAACCAGCAGTTCGGGAATCCTGTCAAACTGCTTGCGGCCTTTTTTTGCAAGAATTACAATTTCGTTTTTGGCTTCATTGAAAACAAGCTCTGATGAAGAGAAGGTAGAATTGATAAATTTCAGACTGTGTGCCTCGTCAGGTTTACCTTTTGAGCGGATGATCTTTTCAGAAAGTTTAACCAGCCAGGGAATAAATCCAATGAGCAAAATTGTGTTCACAACATTGAATAAAGTATGGAATACGGCAAGTCCCAAAGGCATTGCTTTAACCTCGGTCAATGGTGAGTGGCCAAGAATGTTTGAGGTGATAAAATCTGTTCCAAGAATAAACCATTTAAAAACAATGAGCATCCAGATCATTCCAATCACTTTAATGATGGTATGTATCAGAGCGGCTCTTTTTCCCTGTACATTGGCAACCAACGCTGCAATATTGGCTGTGATGGTGGTTCCGATATTTTCGCCGAGAATCATTGCAGCGCCCAGTTCAAATGGTATCCAGCCATTGCTGCACATGACAATTGTGAGGGTTACTGTAACGCTTGATGATTGTATCAGGGCTGTGAGAACCATGCCGGCCAGTATATACAGAAGCACGGAACCAAAGCCAAAACCCGAAAACCCGGAAAGAAAATTTATCAGCACAGGACTTGTACGCATTCCTGTAAAAAGAAAGTTGAGGAAATCAAGACTAAGAAAAAGCAAAGCAAAACCAAAGAAGAAACCACCCCAGCTTTTGCGGGTATAATTTTTTGAAAAAAGTAGTGGAAATGTTATTCCGATAACGGGCAGAGCTATCATTCCCATTTGCCCGTTAAAGCCGATAGCGGCAATGAGCCATGCTTTTATGGTAGTACCTATTGTAGCTCCCATGATGATGCCAACTGATTCGGTGAGCGAAATGATCCCTGCATGAACAAAACTGACTGCCATCACAGTCACCACTGTTGAAGCCTGCACCAACGCCGTGATGATAAGCCCCGAAAAAACAGCTTTGATCTTTGATGAGGCAATATAACTCAATATCGCTCTGAGCTTATTCCCCGCAATTTTCTGAAGGCTTTCGCTCATCAGCTTCATTCCAAACAGAAATAGCCCTATGGCTCCAACTAAAGAAAGAAAATCAATTAGGTAAATCATTTGTGATGTTTTTTCAGGATTCAAATTTGTTGTAAAATTATAAAAAAACTATCAAACTGGAGAATTGTCATTTGCTTCGCGTCATTTATAGTCATTAGTCATTAGTCATCTGTCAATAGTCAGTAGTCATAAGGTCATTTCTAAATCTTAAATCAAAAATCTTAAATCAGAAATAATTGTTACCTTTTTCTTACTTTCGCCATGTATTAATAACCTGGTTTTTTTATGAAAAAAGTATTCTTCATTTTACTGCCTTTAGTTTTTCTGTTTAGCAGTTGTGTTGAAATTGTTGAGGAAATAACTGTCAATGCTGATCAATCGGGCACCGCTTCGCTGCACATGGATCTGGGTACGTTCGGTAGCCTTGCAACAAGTCTTGGAGGAAAATATTTCCAGGGAAACATGCTGGATCAATTGAAAAAACTTCCTGAAACTGCTGCCGGAATTCTGAAAAATATCAACGGACTAACGAATGTTGTTCCTATCACCGACAAAAAAGGGCTCTATTCCGTGAGTTTTAATTTTAAAAATGCCAAACAACTGAATGCCGCTTTGTACAAGCTTTTGGGAATAAAGAAACCTTTTTTTGCTCCCAACTATATGCGGTTAAACAAACGGAAATTGGTGAAAAAAAACTACGCTCCCGACTTGAGGTTATTTATTAAAAAGTATAAAGACCAATTGAAAGACGCTGAATTTTTAAAGCTGATCACTTATAAAACCATTTTCCATTTTCCTCGAGAGGTCACCCATTTTTCAAATAAAAAATCCACTCTCTCCACAGATAAAAAAACTCTTGAATTCAAATGCACACTTGATGAGTTGCTGACTTCGGGAACGAATATCGGGAACAAGGTCAGGTACTAAAATTGTCAATAGTCAATAGTCAATAGTCAATAGTCAATAGTCAATAGTCAATAGTCAGTAGTCAGTAGTCAGTAGTAAGCAAAATGACCATTGACCATCAATGACCACCAGTGACCATCAATAACTTTCAGAAAGAATCAAACCCATGTTTAATTGCACACGCACATAATCCTTGCAGGCTGCGAATATTGAGCTTTTCGCGAAGGCTCCTTACATGCGATTTGACCGTATTGATGGCTGTATCAAGCTCGGTAGCCATCGCGCGATTATTAAGTCCACGCCCAATAAGAACAAGAACTTTAACTTCGCATTTCGTTAATAAACATTCAACCTCCTTTTTCCCCTTGCGCCGCTGGTCGGCAAAGAGAAAATGAAGCAGTCTATCAATTTGCAGCGCATCATCAATTGTTACCAGGCAATTTAATAATTGCAGACGACTGTAATCGCTGTTATTACTAAACAAATTAATCACATCTATTGCCCATTTAAATTCGCCCGCTTTGTTTCTGTAACGATAAGGAATCCCCAACGGATTTTGGCTATTTTCCGGTTCGCTGAAATAATCAAATACCAATTGTGGCACTACAAAATCCTCTTCATGCAACGTTTTTTTATCCAAATTGTCGCCCATTTCCATCAGATCATTTTCGGTAAAATCTGTTGTAATAAATGTGGCTTTATTGGCCCACAAAAACTTTAAACAGGATTGATCACCTTCTTTCCAGTGTTCATTTAAGAAAACTACAGTAGGCAATTTGTCAAGTATTGTTTTATAAAAATCATTTTGGTTGCCAATAAAATTTCCTTTAAAGGCAGGTTCCGGTTGGGTTTTTGGCTTTGACATTTGGGTTTATTTAGAATTTATAAAAAATGTATTCAAAGTCACTAAAATTTAAATTGAAATACTCACTCAGCTAACGAAATTATCAACATTAAGCCACACAAATATGAACACTGAAAAAATGCGCAAACCTATAGGGAATCGCTAATAGAACCGCTATTGTATAAATCAATTTTTATTGTCATCAAACATGTTTAAGTAAAAATCTGTTTGCAAAAATAAAACTATATTTTGACAATAACAATACTCGCTTATAGAGACAATGTAAACCGAATATTCAATAGTTATTTGCAATAAAATCTTCAAACATGGAATTAAATTTTTAAAAAAGTTACAATATCATCCCATGGGAGGTTGTGCAGTAAATTTATCCTATGCAAATTTGTGGCGTTAAACAATTAACCGTTTAGCGCTGAAAAAAATAAACTGTAAATGTTGAAAAAATAAATAATGCCAGGTTTGTCCGGAAAATAACCCGGACGATTTAGCCCGAAAAAAAGAAGTGAATGGAGTTTTCAAATTACATAGAATCTTTAAAGGAGGTTTTTAACCTTCTGGTGGCAAAGAAAAAGCAAATAAAATCATCAAAAATGAGCACCTTTAAAAGTGATATTGAAAAAACCGGGATCACGATCAGAAGAAAGGGTGAAAACAAATCAAATTTGAATTTATACCCATCCAAAGGTCATTTTTCTGATGATTTTGCCTTAAATAGCTGTTCTACATCAACATCATCTTTAGCTCCCATTCTATTACC
>CAISZK010000005.1 GCA_903889915.1 uncultured Bacteroidota bacterium | reverse complement strand
TTACCACATAGAATCATAGGAACATAGGTTTCACATAGGAAACCAGCTTAAATCCGGCTATGTGAATTTCTATGTTTCTATGTGCTTATGTGGTTCCATTTTGTTTTAAAACCATAACTAAACGAAATTGATTTGAGATTTGGAATTTGGAATTTGGAATTTGGGACTTGGGACTTGGGACTTGAAACTTGGATCGGGGAGCGAACCCTTCTGCAAAACTTTCGTATAAGCCTTCAAAACGCAATTGTAGGAGAGGTTCAAAAATAAAATTTGGTTCTTTTTAATAATATTCGTTTCTTTGTTAATTATTTTGCTAGAATAAAATCCCGACTATGGTAAGGATTATCAGATACTCCTTTTTATTAATTTTTGTATGCCTGTCGTTGTTTGCCAGGAGTCAGTTTACCATGACTACCAGCGGAGCAAAGGTGTATTTTGCCCAGGGTTCAGTTGTATGGGTAAATGGCGGAGTGAACAATATTGGTGACTCATTGTATAACCTGGGGGATTTTACAGTTGCCGGAGATTTTCAAAATGACGGCCTTGTTTCCGGCAATGGCATCTACAGGATTGGAGCCAATTGGATCAATAATGGCAGGTTTAGTTGTGGTACAAGTACGTTCATTATGGACAATACTCCTGGCGGACTTTCTGCTATTGTTCCCAATCAGCTCATAGAAGGTTCAAAGACCACAGCATTCTATAATCTGACACTTGTCGGTGTCGGAAAAAAATCAATAACCCTTGATGACACTGTTACGCATTTTCTTGACCTGACTGACCGCGAACTGGCAACAGGCCACCATATATTGCTTGTATCAAACACAGACCCGCTGGCCATTAACAGGACATCAGGATTCGTGAGTAATTTAAGCAATGGATGGCTTAGAAGAACCACATCAATTAACAGCCCCTACCTGTTCCCTGTAGGTTCAAGTATAAGTCTTCTTCGTTACAGACCTGTTGAAATTACCACAACTATTGAGGACAGTATCAGCCAGTATGAAGTTGGGTTTTTCAATTATACAGCGTCCGCTGATGGTTTTAATGTGCATCAAAAGGACAATACTATTTGCATCGTTGATTCATTATACTATCACAAAATTAATCGTGTATTCGGGAAGGATACGGTAGATATAACCATGTATTACGATCATTTTACTGATGGTTCCTGGAATGGAATGGCAAACTGGGATCTGAGTAACACACAAAAATGGGGCAATATGGCGCCGGCCTCCCAACTATACAATCCTATGTGGGGAGTAAAAAGAACAAATTGGTTTACATGGACAAATTTACCCTATGCTCTCATTACAAAATCACCTGATCCTGTTCAGATCATAGGACCCGCAGAAGTTTGTGTGAGTATAAATCCTATCACTTACACGACATCGGGTAACCCGAACGATCATTACATCTGGAGTGTTCATGGTGGGTATATTGTAGGTGATCCCACCGGCAGTACAATTCAAATTGTATGGGATTCAGTTGGCGTAGGTACTGTAAATGCACAGGAAATCTCAGCAGGAGATTGTATAGGAATGATGGCGAGTTATAATGTTACCGTTGATCCCAGTCCTTATGCAAACTTTCAGATACTGCCAAGTGATACCATGCATATTTTTGCATTGGACCTGATACATTTTGTTGACTTAAGTCAAAGCGCAGTTCAATGGAGTTGGGATTTTGGTGATGGTTCACCCTCATCACAGCAGAACCCTTATCATATTTATGAACAACCGGGTTTGTACACTGTGTGCCTCACGGTTTCCAGTGCCAATGATTGTATTGGCGATACCTGCAAAATTATTGATGTTATTGAAGGCATTGAAATACCTAATGTTTTCACTCCAAACGGTGACGGTTTCAATGATGTCTTCGATATTCATTCAAGCGGTCTGACTGATTTTCATCTTCAGATATTCAACCGTTGGGGAGTATTGATGTTCGAAAGTGAAAGCCCCTTTGTAAAATGGGATGGTAAAACACTCTCTGGTGTGGATGCTTCTGATGGTACTTACTACTATGTTTTGGTTGCAAAAAGCAATGATAAAGACTATAGCACGCATGGTTTTCTGACCTTGCTGCGTCATTAAAATTATAGATTGATTTATAAAAAAAGGCCACTGTAAAGCGGCCTTTTTTTATAACCGGAATTTCAAATAGCAGATTGAAATTTTCTTTTCAAGAAACATCTGTTCGTAATAAGTACGGATGGAAAGATTGTCATCATCATGACCGGCATTATAAAGATCTTTGGTTTTAAAAATCAATTGGTGATTACCTTCCTTAATCACATCCAGTGTAAAATCAAAAAGGAATTCATTGTCTGTTTTAAGATGAATGATCCCATCTTTTTTAAGGATCATGCGGTAGTTTTCGAGGAATTGTTTTGATGTTAATCGTTTTTTTATTCTTGGTTTATTGGGTTGAGGATCGGGAAAGGTGATCCATATTTCAGACACTTCGTCTTTATCAAAAAAGAAATTGATAAACTCTATGCGGGTACGAAGAAAAGCAACATTCTTCAGCTGGTTGTCGAGAGCAAATTTGCTGCCTTTCCATATTCTTTCACCTTTGATGTCAATACCGATAAAATTAATGTCTGGGTATTTTTCTGCAAGGCCTACTGTATATTCACCCTTACCGCAACCCAGTTCAAGAACAACAGGATTTGAATTGTTGAAATATTCCGACTTCCATTTCCCTTTATATTTATAGGTAACCGGAATATACTCCTCCTGCATAGGTTGTATCACATTTTCAAAATGGATCAATTCCGCAAAGCGTTCTAATTTTCTTTTGGTCACAATATTGTTTTGAATTATTTATTAAGGATCCATGCACTCGCATTCTCGCTGTTCCTGATGGTTGTGAGGGCTTGCTGAGCTTCGTCCAGTGTCGCAAATGAATTGTAACTTACAACGAACATTCCTTTTTCAGGAACAGATATCACCTGCGAGTCATATTGTTTTTGACGCAAAGTACGACTGAAGTTTTCAGCGTTTGATTGAATTTTGAAACTTGCAGAAATCACATAAAATCTACCCGAAACCGCTTGTGTCACTCTCGTGTTGGTATCCGTTGAATTCTGCTGAGCAGAAGAATCGGGAGCAATACTATCCGAAGTATGAGCAATTGTTTTCGTTGCAGGTTTATCATTTTTGTTTTGTTGATTCATTGCGATGGTATTGCCTTTATTCTCACTTTTGCTGAACAGCTCACTCAAATTAAGATTTGTAATAAAATCAGGTTTAATAATGAATATAGCTCCGGTAGTTCCTCCCAATAAAACAACAATGATCGTTAGCCACACAGCAACTTTTGGAAAACTTCGCCGTGCTTTAGCAATTTGCAATTTGTTATCATATTGCTCCTGCATTTTAATTTTGACTTCATCGCGTAATATTGGAGATGATATGATCTCTTCCATGCCGAAAGTATCCGGATTATAGTTTATAGCAGTATCCGGAACAAACGCGATGACATCATTTGACTTTGATAATTTCCCTATTTTATCCAGGATAATTTCTTTTCCCTCATTTAACGCACGGTTTGTTTTTTCAACAAATTCAAGGATCACACTGCATGCATCAAAAAAAGAGATCTTTTCTTTTTCGGATAAATAATTGGCCAGTATGCCATCGTTGTTTTTTAAAGCAGGATCAAAAGAAATGAACTTTGCAGGAGGAGAGATTTTGTTTTCTACAGGATGAATTGTTGAAGGAGAATCCTTCAAAACAAAGGCTCCGAAACCAGGGAGTATCACTGAATCATACCTGAAAAGAAGTTCACTAATATATTGCTCGATCATTACAAAAAAGATTAATTTTTAGGTTCATTAAGAATTTTAATGATCTTATCAACGTCAGCAAGAATATCCACAGAATGACTTTCATAATTTGTTTGTTCAACATAGATGGAATAGCCGTTTTGCATCCAGCGAAGCTGTTCGAGAGATTCTGCTTTTTCAAGTGTTGATTGAGGAAGTTTGCTTAATTCATTTAATATCGTACTGCGGTATGCGTATATACCGATATGTTGAAAATAATTGTGCTTTTTAATCCATTGTTGTTGATCGAGGCCTCTGAAATAAGGAATAGGAGACCTGCTGAAATACATTGCTCTCTTGAGATTATCACAAACCACTTTCATAACATTAGGGTTTTGCAAATCATCAATATTATCCAGCTTTTTAATTAATGTGGCAATTTTAACCTCATCACTTTTAAAACATGAAGCCACCAAATTGATCTGTTCAGGATTGATAAGAGGTTCGTCTCCCTGTATATTGATGATCACATCTTTGGGGCTATAAAGATTGTCATTATTGATAATTTGGAAAGCATCGTGACATCTGTCAGTTCCGCAAGCAAGATCACTGGAAGTCATGACTACCTTACCACCAAATTTCTTTACATGATTTTCTATGCTGACATCATCAGTTGCAACATAAATATCAGAAAGAACGGTGGATTTTTTTGCTTGTTCATAAACACGCTGTACCATTGTTTTTCCTTCAATTACAAACAAGGCTTTCCCCGGAAAACGTGATGAGGCATAGCGTGCAGGTATAATTCCAATAAATTTCATGAGGATTAAATTTAGCGGCTAATTTACAAAAATATCGCAAGAAGTCTGAAATTGCTTTATCTGTTCTTCAGTCAACCTTCCATTCATCCAGCAATTATTGACTGAAGCATTGTATTTTTTATAGAAATCAATTGCAGGAGTGTTCCAGTCCAGAACCTGCCACTGCATACGTTTTGCACCGGTTTCCCTGCATTTCATGATTACAGATTCAAACAACAAAGTTCCTATTTTTTCACCTCTGTATTTTTCTTTTACAATAATATCTTCGAGGTACAGACACTTGCCTTTCCATGTAGAATAGGAATAAAAATAAAATGCCATTCCAACAACTGTCGAATCACATTCTGCAAGGATTATTTCGAAGATCGGGTTTACGCCAAATCCGTCTTTTTTCAAATCTTCCGATGTGATTGTAACTTCTTCGGGAGCTTTTTCAAAAGTTGCAAGTTCCTTAATAAGATTTATAATTTCAGGTATATCAGATTCCTTGCCTTTCCGGAGTTTTATGTTCATTTATGTTCAGGTTTAAACAAGGATTGATTATTAAAATTATAGCCCTATCTGGTCAGCAATACCACGCATAGCGTTAACAGCTATCTCTGCGAACACTGGTAATGGAATTCCAATCTTCTCACATTCCATAATACTTTCTCTTTTCACGGAAGCTGCAAATGCTTTTTCCTTCATTCGTTTTGCAACTGAAGAAGATTTCACCGAGGCGATTTTTCTGTCAGGATAAACATACGTTGTAGCCTGAATCAAACCGGTGATTGTCTCACCGGCAGCAAGGGCATGATGCAAAATTGTACTGCGTGGAATATCTGAATTTGCTTCATTGTGAAGTTTGATGGCTTCAACAATTTCAGGATCCAGGCCATGTTGTTGAAGTATTCGTGCGCTTTCAAGACCATGGATTTTTGGGTCTGCATTTGTGATTTCCACATCAAGGTCATGCAGAAGTCCTGCTAATCCCCATTTATCCGGATCTTCTTTGAAATGGATTGCCAGTGCACGCATCACAGCTTCCGATGCCAGACAATGCCAGATTGTACGTTCGTTTTTAATGTACTCTTTTACTAATTCGAGTGCTTCATCTCGTGTCATACTGTAAGTTGTTTAATCAATATTGCGATTGTAATCCAAAATTATTATAATATTTACCGATTATAATCATGAAAACTTATAAACTTTGAACCTTGAGCTTTGAGCTTTGAGCTTTGAGCTTTGAACAATTTTTATTTTTAATGCGCATCAATATCATGCAACATCAGGGTCAAATGATTCAGTACTTTTGTGATCTCAGCCATATATTCATTCACTGCTTTCACACTACCGGGTAGTGTAAATACCATAGTTTTTCCAATGATGCCTGCAACAGCACCACTAATTAATGCATTCGGTTTTTCAGATCCATATTTGTAACGAATGAAATCCATGATACCCGGGATTTCCTTATCCAGCATAGGTTTCACAACATCTACTGTAAAATCTTTTGAACCTATTCCTGTACCTCCGGTAGTGAAAATGATGTCAGCTTTTTTTGAAACAAGATCTGAAATATTTTTCCGTAACAATTCAGGATTGTCTGGGATAAGCGTATAATCAATGTTCGATTTACGATTTTGTTCAGAGTAAAATTCAGTGATCAATTCTTCAATACGGGGACCGCTGCGGTCTGAATATTCTCCTGCGCTTGCCCTATCACTTAGTGTGATGATGCCCGTTTTAAAAATCTTTTGATCATAAATGATATCATCACCTGCTTTGACTGAGCCACCCTGAATAACCCTGCAAAATATTCCTTCTTTAGGCATGATGCAATTGCCAACTTCTTTGAAAATATTGCAGGATGTACCATGGCATTCTTTACCTATTTGCGTGACCTCAAGAATGACATTGCCGATTTGAAAGCGATCGAGCGGTCCGGATTTGAATAATTCCATACCTTCGGTAGTGATGTTTTCAGCAAATTCCCCGAAGTTTATTTTTCGTTTTGCATCAACTGAAAACTTATTGATACTTTCAAGTGCAAGCATGCTGACCTGCCTGTGCCAGTTTCCGGCATGGGCATCATTCATCACACCTTTTTCATTGATAGTAATTATATCAACAGGCAGTTTGATAGTTCCTGTTATTTCAGAAATGTTTACTGAAAGTACTTTCATTTTATAAAATTATTACATGTGAATTCAGCGATGACTTCAGCAGGGATAAGGTTTTTATAACTGATATTTTCTTTTCCCAACCTGACAATCACCATGTTTTTTTGTGGAATGACAATGATAAACTGACCAAGAATGCCGCGTGCATAAAAGAAGTCTTCCCCAAATGCATCTGCTCTCCACCATGAATATCCGTAATTATAAACCGGGCACCCCGATTCATTGAATAATTTTGCAGCGCTAACCGATGCACTCATGTAGCTTTCAGAAACAATTTGTTTCCCGTTGTAATTCCCATTGTGCAGCGCAAGCAATCCTATTCTGGAAAAATCACGGGCATTGGAATTAAAACAACAGTAGGCTTTTTCAAGGCCATCTTTTTTATCAAGACTCCATAAGGCATCTGATTTTGCCCCAAGAGGTTTCCAGAGTTTTTCCGAGGCATAATCACTGATCGTTTTTCCAGTTGCTTTTTGCAGGATATAACCCAGCACAAGAGTATTTGCGCTTTGGTAATGAAAATGAATCCCGGGTTCTTCGACCACTTTTAAATTCAGTATAATCTTTGTCAGGTCATCTCCAAAATACGCTTTTGTTATCAGTGCAAAAGGACTACTGTATGATTCATTCCAGTCAAATCCGGAGCTCATGGTCAGCAAATGTTTTATGGTGAGTTTTGCATTAAGACCTTCGTTATAACCGGGAATAAAATCTGACACCTTCTCGTCAACATTTTTTATTTTCTTTTCATCAATAGCAATTCCAATAAGCAGGCTAATGATGCTTTTTGCTGCAGAAAAAGATCCCGAGTATGATTCAGCATTGTAACTGTCCCAATATTCCTCATAAGTGACGGAATCATTAACCAACACAAGGTAGGCAACTGTTTTACTTTTCTCAAGAATTGTTCTTAATGTTGGATCCGGTTTGATCTTATTATAGTTTTTCGCTTCAGGGATTGGTATTGTAGTACCAGTATACACCTTCCTGTTTTCGAAAAATTTGTAATCTTCAATACCCGCTTTTTGATAATATGCAGCTTTGTACAGATAGGAGTTGCCGGTAACAATCACACCAAGATTCAGCAGAGCAAAAATTACGACAAACCAAAGAAGTATTTTTTTAAAGAGGCGCATGAATAAATTCTAAACTGATGTTTTGCAATTACAACTTTACTGTGATAATTTTTCCAACCACATTTATTACTTTTTATTGACTTTGAAAATTGAGAAATCGCAAAATTAATATGAAATTTGCGAATGGAATCGCAAAATTTACAAATCTTCTTTTGTCTTACTTACTAATTTAATATCAGTTATGCACATTGTTTTATCTACCGCTTTGCACATATCATAAATGGTTAGCAAAGCAACACTCACTGCAGTCAATGCTTCCATTTCAACACCAGTTTGGCCAACACACCTGATTTCGCTGGTAATTTCCACTGTATTTTTCACAACCTTTGACTTTACATCAATTTTTGTGATTTGTAAAGGATGGCAAAGAGGAATAAGTCCGGGAGTTTGTTTGGCTGCTTGTATTCCTGCAATCTCAGCAATGGTTAGCACGTCACCTTTTTTTATTTC
>CAISZK010000004.1 GCA_903889915.1 uncultured Bacteroidota bacterium | reverse complement strand
CTGTTTCCTCACCTCCAAAGAGCAAAATAACGTCTGAAACCTGTTTGATGATATCTTCAACACCTTTGTTATGGCGACTCCAGTATGTCATGGCGATATAGGGTACAATTTCATTGTGTGTGTCAGCTTCAATAAGAGCTTCCATAAACATTGAAGGGAAAAGAAAATCCTGAGAAGAAACCTTGAGAATATTCACATTTTTTGTGATGATACCCTGAATGAGCGAACCAACAGAACCCAGGAAAATATTGCCGGCAGCTACATGACAAACCGTTCCCATAGGAATAGCACGCTGGTGATGGGCATGACGCAAACTCACATAATAGTCAAGGCAATGGTAATCGGGTCCTATTTGTTTCAACATCCGTTTCAAAATGGTGCGACTATTTGAACCTCTGAAAGCATTAAAACCGTAAGTAACCATTTCAGGAGAATATTGTAAATGTTCGGGCAATTCCTGTATGGCTTTTTTATAATACTTTCCTTCAAAATCACAGAGAATTTTTGAGGTTCGTTCCAGCACCATTAAAATGTTGTCGATAGGTACATCCATGAACTGCCTGCTTTTTTCATCCAGAAGTTCTTCGGTAAATACCTGTGAAGCAAAATCAGCGGATAATTCACCTTCAAATTCTTGTTTTGATCCAAAAATATAATGATTAAAATTCTTAAGTTCCATATAAATTTTATTTAACTTTTTTGTGATTTGTTGAGAATTTCCTGTGCGGCAATGGCACACCCTTTATGTTTGCGTATGCCTCCCCTTCTGATTGAGGATATATAAACACCGGGCATGCCACAGGCACAATTATCTTTGAGTATGCACAGATCTGTTGATAACACTGACAGGTTCGATTGAGCCGTATTGAAGGGTGTTATCAGTTGTAATAACCCTTCTTCACCCAGAGGCAGTATTTTCATGCTAAGAGGATCAATTGTCAATAAACGACCGTAAATAGGCACATGATGAAAACCTTTTTTACATGCGGCATACGGAATGCCATGTTCGGCCATGCCATAGGTGTCGCGCACATTTTCTGCAGGCAAACCAATATTTTTTTCAAGATAAGTTGCAAAATCCTTATGCGTCATAGTTTCTCCTGAGTGGTTTTTCCATCCTCCCCCGGCAATCACAAAACTATCGGGATGCACTTTAAAGTCGGGTTTAACTTTTATCAACTCTTGTACAAACTTGAAGATAAATGCAGGGAAACCAACAAATCTCACAGCATCACCTGAAGATATCTCAGTAATTTTTTTTATCCACTTTTCAATATCAAAATCAAATTCGCCTTTTAACTCGTTCCATTCAATAGTCCAGTATTTTGCTATGGCAGGTGCTATCTTTGTTTTTTGTTCTGCACTCCAGGCTGTGCCTACGTCAGAAGCTTTACCACGGTCGTAATTAAAGACAAAATAATGAACTGGTTTCTGACTCATCATCCCCATTTCATTAAAAACAAAGCCTGAAAGCTTTTCTAGTCTTTCCAGGGAAGGTGCATCGAAAAAGGTTTGGGTTTTTTGTCCTGCCGTTCCTGAACTTGTTAAAGTCATCG
>CAISZK010000003.1 GCA_903889915.1 uncultured Bacteroidota bacterium | reverse complement strand
GTAAAATGTAAAAGTGACGGGAAATGTAAAATGTAAAGCAGGGGAATGTAAAATGTAAAAGTGACGGGAAATGTAAAATGTAAAGCAGGGGAATGTAAAATGTAAAAGTGACGGGAAATCAAAAATCATAAATCACAAATCAAAAATAAATAATCATTGCAAATGGAACAAATCTAAAACCCATCGAGATATTGATGGCTGACGACAATCAGGGCGATGTAAGACTTGCTCTTGAGGCACTGAAAGGCGCTAAAGTTAAAAACAATATCCATGTAGTTGAGGATGGAATGGAAGCACTTGCTTTCTTAAGAAAAGAGGGCAAATATGCGAAAGTACCAAGACCGGATATTTTTCTTCTTGATCTGAATATGCCTAAAAAAGACGGCAGAGAAGTGCTGGCAGAAATTAAGGCAGACCCGGAACTCAAGAGTATTCCTGTAGTAATTCTCACTGTTTCGCAAGCCGAGGAGGATATTTTAAAATCATATAACCTGCATGCCAATTGCTATATTTCAAAACCTGTTGACCTGGATCAGTTTATCAAGATCGTTAAATCTCTTGAAGATTTTTGGTTCACAATTGTAAAATTGCCGCCACATGAGTAAAGTAAAATCGTATTCCGTACTACTTGTTGAAGACAATCCGGGAGATGTAAGACTTATCAGAGAATATCTGAAAGAGTCTTCAACAATTAACATGGAACTAAATGTTGCCGGTACACTCTCTGCGGCATTTAATGTTCTTCCGGCTAACGGCATTGATGCTGTTTTGCTTGACCTGACATTGCCCGACAGCAAGGGACTTGATACTTTTTATAAACTTAACTGGCAATTTCCCACAATACCAATTATAATTCTGACTGGTCTGGATGATAAAGAAACTGCCCTGACTGCAGTGCAAAACGGAGCGCAGGATTATTTGCCCAAAAGCCAGATCAACCCGGAATTGATTGTAAGATCCCTCACTTATTCAATAGAACGTAAACAGACTGAAAAGGCCTTAAGGGAAAGTGAGCAAAAATACCGGAAGTTGATTGAAAATAGTCACGACATCATTTTTACAATTTCGAATGAAGGGATTTTTCAATTCGTTTCTCCGGCATGGACAACACTGCTTGGACATCCAACAGGACAGGTTGTGGGAAAGTCAGTCAGGGAATTTGTGCATCCTGATGACATTTCTGGATGTATAGTAAAGATGCAAAAAGTAGCCATCACGGGTAAGCAAAATGAAAGACTTGAATATCGTGTAAGGCACTTAAACGGGGCATGGCGCTGGCACACTATGGACTCTGTACCCCTGAAGGGTGAGGATGGAATTGTTATTGCTTATGAAGGTACTGCTAGAGATATTACTGATCGTATAGAGGCAGAAATAGTTTTGCATGACATCATTACTCAAAATCCAATGCCGGTTCAAATAGTAGATAAGAATGGCCATACACTTTTAGTAAACCCGGCACATACTTTATTATTTGGTTTGATACCCCAACCTGATTTATCAATATTTGAACATCTTCAAAGCAGAAGTAAGGAAATTGAGAATTTAGTAATGATAGCCAGGCGGGGAGAAGTGGTTCATCTGCCAGATATCTCTATTAAAGCAAAGAAGATTTCTCCAAATAATCCTGACAAATTCATTTGGATACGGACGGTAATTTTCCCTTTAATTAACAGCAGTGGAAACCCGGAAAAATTTGTACTGATTCATGAAAATATTACTGAAAACAAAAAGGCAGAAGATGCTTTGCGGCAAAGCGAATCATTGTTGCGTTCCATAGCTGAGAATTCTGATGATCTCATATTTGTTAAAGACAGGGAATGTCGTTTTGTTTTTGCGAATCCCGCAACCTGCAAATTGAATGGGAAGACACAGGAACAATTAATAGGACACTCGAAGGCTGATTTTCATCCGGAGGTTAAGGAAACTTCACGATTTGTGGCACACGACCTCCGTGTGATTGAAACAGGAAAAGCCGAAACAATGGAGGAAGAAATGACTGCACCCGATGGTAAAGTTCATACTCTGTTGACAACAAAAGTGCCATTGCATGACGGACAAGGCAATATCATCGGACTGACAGGAGTGGCGCATGACATAACTAAACGAAAAAAGGCTGAAAAATCGCTGAAAGAAAGTGAAAAAAGATACCGGTTGATTACAGAAAAAATTACTGATGTTGTTTGGCTTATGGATATGACTGGAAAAAGCCGGTTTGTTTCACCATCTATTGAAAAGTTTACCGGGTTTACGGTTGATGAATATCTGAACCAAACATTTAATGATCGCTTTACGAATGAATCGGCTGCAATAGCAGAAAAGACTTTTCTTGATGAAATTTCAAGGTATTATTCTGAAGAAATTCCACTCAATAATTACAAAAAAATATTGACACTGGATTATCGCTGTAAAGATGGAGGTTTTAAAACAGGTGAAGTGCTGATCACCCCGGATTTTGATGAGAATAATATTTGTATTGGACTTTATGGTGTAACAAGAGATATTACCGAGCGAAAAGAAGCCGAACTTGCGCTTCATGAAACGGAAGAAAAAAATCGTCTGTTGATTGAGACGATGGGAGAAGGAATGGGAGTGGTTGACGAAAACGAAAATTTTGTTTTTGTAAACCCTGCAGCAGAGAGGACTTTTGGAGTGGAAAGAGGCGGTTTGGTTGGCAGAAACCTGAGAGAATTTGTGGATGAAGAGACATTCAAATTCATCACTGATCAAACAAATGAGCGCCGCAAAGGATTAAGCAATACTTATGAGCATGAGATCATTCTGCCTGATGGCAACAAAAAGCATGTAAATGTTTCTCTCACTCCTCAATTTGATAAGAAGGGGAAGTTTATTGGAACACAAGGCATCTTCATGGATGTTACGGAGCGTAGATTGGCAGAGGAAGTGGAGATTCTGCTGAGGAAACAAATCAGGACAATTTTGGATCTTGTTCCAAGTTACATTTTTGCAAAAGACTATAATGGCAAATTCATAATGGTCAACAAGTCGCTTGCTGACCTTTTTAAAGTTACAGCCGACGAAGTAGTTGGGAAAACAGATGCTGATTATGGCGCTACTCCTGAGCAAATTGAATGGTATATCAAAAATGACAGGAATGTTATTGACACAGGAGAAGAGCTTTTTATTAAAGAAGAGCAGGTGTTGCGCAAAGATGGAAGTCTCGGATGGTTTCAGACCAATAAAATACCATATACCCATCCCGGAAGCAATGAGCAGGCTATCCTTGGAGTAGCAGTAGATATTACTGAACGCAAGCAGATTGAAGACGCTTTGAGGGAGAATGAACGCCTCCTGAGTGAATCACAGGCCATTGCTCGTATCGGAAGTTTTGCATGGTATATGTCAGATGGATTATGGTATAGTTCAAAAACTCTTGATGAAATTTTCGGCATTGAAAAAAATTATCTTCGTTCGCTTGATGGGTGGGCAAATATCGTTCATGCTGAATGCCGTGATGAAATGTTGGATTATGTAAAAAATAAAGTTTTAGGTAAATATCAAAAATTTGATAAAGAATATCAAATCAAAAGAATTAATGATGGTGAAGTGCGGTGGGTACATGGAATTGCGGAACTTGAATTTGATAGCCATAACCAACCAATCAGATTGATCGGAACGATCAGCGACATTACTCAGCATAAACAATCAGAAGTAAAAATCCGGGAAAGTGAAGAACAATTCAGAAGCTTATTTGAAAACTCTATAGACAGTGTCGCTATTCATCAGATTGTTCTTGATGAGCAGGGTAAGCCAATTGATTATGTCTTCCTTCAGGCAAATGAAGCTTTTGAAATAAGTACAGATCTGATTGCAGCAAATATTATTGGAAAAAGAGTTACTGAAGTTATACCTGGTATTGAGAAAACTTCGCTTATTGAAATTTATGGCAATGTTGCTATATCAGGCAGGGCTGTAAATTTCGAACAATTTATTGAACCGATGCACAGGTTTTATCATATCAATGCTTATCAGGTTGGACCGGGGCGATTCGCAACAATATTCCAGGATATCACCGAACGCAAACATGCAGAAGAAGTTTTGAGTGTTAGTGAAAAACGATACAGAACATTTATTGATGCCAATCCTGATTTTGTGTTTTTAAAAGACGAACAATTCAGGCATATTGTAGCGAATAAATCTTTATGCAGATTTTACAACAAAGGTGAAAATGAGATTATCGGGAAAACTGATTTTGACCTGATTGATGGTGATTTTGCCACTAACTGTTCGAATTCTGATGAGGATGCAATAACCACCAATGGTTTGGTAATTACCGAAGAAAAGTGGGGAGATAATGTTTATGAATCTGTGAAGTTCCCTGTTGAATACAAAAAAGGACACATTGGGGTTGGAGGTTTTGTAAAGGATATTACCGAGCGCAAAAAGGCTGAAGAGGTAATAAATATGCTGGCTCATGCGGTGCGAAGCATTAGCGAATGTGTGAGTATTACTGATATGAATGATAATATCATTTTCGTAAATAATGCATTTCTCAAAACGTATCAGTATGAAGAAAAGGAATTGATAGGAAAAAATATCAGCATAGTTCGATCCCCCGGAAATTCTCCAAAGATTATACATGAAATACTACCTTCTACTCTTGAAAAAGGGTGGCAGGGGGAGCTTTTAAATAAGAGAAAAGATGGCTCTGAATTTCCTGTCTTTTTGTCTTCAACTATAATAGTAAACGAGAAGGGCGAATCAGTAGCACTTATCGGAATAGCCATTGACATTACTGAACGTAAACAGGCTGAAGAGAAATCACGAAAACTTTCAACTGCTGTGGAGCAAAGTTCTGCCTCAATTGTAATCACCAATGTCCGGGGGGATATTGAATATGTAAATCCGAAGTTCTCGGAATTAACCGGCTATACCTCTCTTGAAGTGATTGGATGTAATCCTCGTTTTTTGAAATCAGGCATAACATCTGATGAAGAATATCTAAAATTATGGGATACCATTACTTCGGGAAAAGTTTGGAAAGGTGAATTTTGCAACAAGAAAAAGAATGGCGAATTTTATTGGGAAGCTGTATCAATTTCGCCGATAATTAATGAATCCGGAGAAATTACTCACTATGTGGCCGTAAAGGATGATATCAGTGAACAAAAACGTATTCAGGAGGAATTATTCAGGAGCGAGGAAAAGTACCGTACAATATTTGAAAATGTTCAGGACGTTTTTTTCCAAACCGATCTTAATGGGATTATTAGTGAATTAAGTCCATCCATTAAAAATTTCTCTGACTTTAACAGGGAAGACCTTTTAAAAACTTCCGTATATGATCTTTATTACGACCTCAACGATCGCGGGAAACTGATAAATGCATTAAATAAAAACAATGAGGTTGTTGATTACGAACTTAAGTTAAAGACTAAAACGGGTTTGGTAAAAGACGTTTCCATTAACGCTCGTTTGGTTTTTGATTATTATGACAAACCCCACCATATTGATGGCGCCATTAGGGACGTTACTGAACGTAAAAGAAACAGGGAGTTGTTACGCCAGGCTTATGAAAACCTGGAAATAAAGGTCAATCAAAGAACAGCAGAACTTGCGAAAGTTAATTTTCAATTGCAAATTGAACTTGTCGAAAGGCAAAAAGTAATTGAGAAGGAACAGGAATTGAGTATGCTAAAAAGCAGGTTTATCTCGGTGGTCTCTCATGAATTTCGTACCCCACTTGCCGGAATATACTCAAATGTTCAGCTTCTTGAAAGATACGGCAATAAATGGGATGTGGAGAAGAAAGTAAAGTACTATAAGACAATCTATAATTCAATACGATTTGCAAATTTGTTACTTGAAGATGTTTCCATTGTTGGCAAAGATGAAAGCGGCAAAATGAGTTACAATCCTTCAGTTTGTAAGATTGAGGAAATATGCAAGCAGGCTGTGTTTGATATCAAAGCTGTTTTCGGAAAATTCAACAGAATTAACTTTTCAATAGAGCCGGAATCCTTAGAAACCTTTGCTGACGAATCGTTGCTGCGGCATATTTTGAACAATATTCTTTCAAACGCCCTTAAATATTCTGAAGAGGAAAAAGAAATTGATTTTATTGTGGCAATTGAAATTGAAGGACCCCGTGGAGATAAAAACCAGGTAATTAATTTTACG
>CAISZK010000002.1 GCA_903889915.1 uncultured Bacteroidota bacterium | reverse complement strand
TTGACTATTGACTATTGACTATTGACTATTGACTATTGACTATTGACTATTGACTATTGACTATTGACTATTGACTATTGACTATTGACTATTGACTATTGACTATTGACTATTGACTGTCTTATTTAAAACGGGTGCAAAAGTAGGGATATTAATTGCACGAACGTTGATTTTCCTTGTGATGTTTATCACATTGCGGGCAGGTTTATATCAAATCGTTGTGCAGGAAGCATGATCCTGACGGGGTGGATTTGGAATTTCAGGTGGGGTTATTTGATTATTTGAATATCGGTTATTGTACCAGTTTTGTTACTTCACAGTTAAAAAGCAAAACGAAAATGAACCTTATTTTACTCTTTTTAAACCTTAATAGTAAAGGCAAACACAGGCAATTCGACCTTATGACCTTATTGTTGAAAAAATAAGGTCATAAGGTTTAAATTCTTAATTATCATATTTCTACTAAGGTTAAAAAATAAAAAGATAAGGTTTTTCCGAAATCAATTTTCTTGATTTTTGACTAAAAAACCTGGTGGATTTTCATTCTGTTATCAATGCAGATTTTCATTTAAACTTTTCCAAAGTGAAGAAAACTTTGGAAAAGTAACACTCTTGGAATTTGGAATTTGGAATTTGGAATTTGGAATTTGGATCTTGGAATTTGGAATTTGGAATTTGGAATTTGGAATTTGGATCTTTGTTCTTACTTCCCCAGCTTTTCCACCATTTTCTTAAATTCTTCCTCTGTTGATCGCAATTTTGCCTGGCAGAAGGTGATCAATTCGTTGGCACGGTTTATCTTTTCGGAAAGTGTGTCAACCTGCACCTTTTCGCTGTCAATTTCTTCAACTATTTTCGATAGCTCTTCAAAAGCTTCTTTATATGTCATTGTGTTTTTCATTTTCAATGTTTGTTATGGTTGAGGTGATAGAAGTGTTTTTTAATTTTACTGAAATAGATTGTCCGCTGCTGAGTTCTGCCGGGTTTGTGATAATTTTGTTGTTGCTGCTAACGATGGCAAATCCCCGTTTGAGAATGTTTTCAGGATTCTGATGCCTGATGGCAATGGCTTTTTTCTCGATCTCATTTTCTTTTTTTTCCAAAAAGTAAGCCGTTTTCATTCTGAAATCATTGATGAGGTTGCTGATTGCATTTCCCACCTGTTGCAGCATTGTGTCGGAATAGCTGAAAATAACATCTCTCAGTTCTTCCACCTGCAATTCAAAATGCCTGTTGTGTTCAATGACAAACGATGCGGCTTTGGTGGGGGTTTTCACGCTGGTGTGGCTCATCAGGTCGGTGATGCTTACGTTGCGCTCGTGGCCGATGCCGGTGACGATGGGAATTTCAAACAAGGCAACTTCCTTTGCCAGCAAATAGGTATCGAACGAACCGAAATCAATCTGTGAACCACCGCCTCTGACGATAACCACCACATCAAACTCCTGTTTGCTTTCTTTGATCTCCTGCAATTTTTTTATGACCATCAGTTCGGCGCCCTGCCCCTGTATCTGTGTCAAAAAATCTGTTACGATGAATTTGTAACCAAAGGGGTTGTTGGCAAGCTCATGTTTGAAATCCTTTTCACCATCCGAATCGGTAGCGGTGATCAGTGCGATCTTTTGCACCACCTGCGGAAGTTTGTGGCTTTTATTCAAAGTGAACCATTGCCCGTCAACAAGCCTGATATGTTCAGGGTTTTCGGCCACCAGCCGGTTGAGTGTTTCCTGCCTTTCTTTTTCAATCTGACCCAATGTGTAGGAAGCATCAATATCAATAATGTTGAGGCGAAGGCCGTATTGTTTGTGAAAACTTACTTTGACATTGAAAAGCAGCTTGAGGTTTTTATCAAATCTGATCTTTGTTTGTTTTTCAAAAATGGCGATGATATGAT
>CAISZK010000001.1 GCA_903889915.1 uncultured Bacteroidota bacterium | reverse complement strand
TATAAAAAATACATCAGGAATGCTGTTGAACAATGCAAGGATAATGTTGCCGGGGGTGCTGATATGATAGAGTTGTCCTATACTGATGAGGAGGGTATGCAGAATGTAATTATTAAGGATGGTGAAGCCGGCAGTGTGGGAAATCTTGAAATTGCCTTTAATAATACAACAGCAAAAAACGCTATCAAAATCACAGGGACCGATAGTATATTAAAGGTTGCCTCGCCTTTTGGTTTTACAATGTCAACCATGGGAGGAAAGAATAAAGACACCATTGCCAAAGATTCTTCTGTTCGTTTCAAAGAAAATTATGTTTACAATTCATCAGGAACTATTTTCGTTTTCACCAAACTTTACAAGAAAGCCAAAAAGGAAATCGTTGCAGGAAAGACTGGCGAAAAGGGCGCTGATATATTGCTTACGGATGTTACTTATAATGGCAAGACGCAGGAAGTCCCTGTGCATGTTTCTACAGGTTATGTTACCAAATTCCAGGAAACCATACTTGGCGATATCAAATTAGATATTGCCTACGGACCAAAAGAGATCAGGTTGCCTTTTTCAATTTACCTCAACAAATATATTCTTGACAGGTATCCCGGATCTACAAGTCCTTCATCATTCAAGAGCGCTGTCACACTCATTGATTCTACTGCGAACTTAAGAGAGAACCATGAAATTTTCATGAACAATGTTTTGGACTATAAAGGCTATAGGTTTTTCCAGTCTTCTTATGACACTGATGAAAAAGGAACAATACTTTCAGTCAATCATGATTTTTATGGAACATGGATCTCTTATATCGGATACATCCTTTTAGGGTTGGGTTTTATACTTACATTGCTTAGCAGAAATTCACGATTCTACACTTTACGGCAGCAAATAAAGAAAGTCAGAGCTATGCGCAAAGCTGGTATGACAACTATTGTTTTATTGCTCTTCGGATTGTTTAACACCGCATATTCTCAAACAACTTTTCAGAATGCAGTGAGTAAAGCTGAGGCTGACAAGTTTGGTCATCTGATAGTGCAGACTTATGACGGTCGTTTCGAACCCATACATACGCTTGCTTATGATGTCATGCACAAAATTTCAAGAAAGGACGCATTCGATATTGAAGGAAAAGGGAAAATGGATGGCATGCAGATGTTCATGGATATGATGCTTGATCCTACTTTTTGGAAGGGACAAAAGATCATTTATATTCGTGAGAAATCAGTCAGGGATGTGCTTGGAATAACTGAAACATACGCCACCTTTAACGATTTCTTTGATGAAACAGGAGCTTACAGGCTTGCTTCGTATTCTGAGAAAGCTTTCAGAAAAGACCTTTCTGTACAAAACACTTTTGATAAGGAGATCATTAAACTTGACGAGCGCCTTAACATTGCGATGGAGTTGTTCAACGGAAGTTCACTGAAGATTTTTCCAAAGGAAACCTCTAAAAATAATGAATGGGTAAGTTGGGATGATCAGTCGGCAACAGCTCCGCTGACCGGGAAAATGAAGATCATCAACGATGACCTGCAACTGCCTGTGATTAGCTATAGCAATATCCTCCTTTTGTATTTCAGAGAAGTTATCAAAGCCACAGAATCGAATGATTATGCAAGAGCTGATAAAATACTTGAATATATTGACAACATTCAACGCGGAAGCGCCGCCGCCGATATTCTTCCTTCTAAATCGCAGGTCAATTACGAGATGTTTTACAACAAAGCCAAGATCTTTGATATGCTGCGAAACATTTATGGCATCCTTAGTCTTGTAATGCTTGTACTGGCCTTCACAGAAAATCTGAAACAGAAAAAAAGCAAATTGATAAGCTGGACATTGAATGTGTTCATTGTTCTGCTTAGCTTTGCTTTTATTTATCACACTTTTGGAATGGGGCTTCGCTGGTACTTGTCGGGACATGCGCCCTGGAGCAACGGCTACGAAGCGCTTATACTTATTTCGTGGGGAGGAATACTGGCAGGTTTTTGTTTCCTCAGATATTCAAGAATCACTTTAGCGGCAACGGCAGTACTCGCTTTTATCATGCTTATGACAGCAGGTTTCAGCAGTTACGATCCTCAGCTAACTAACCTGCAGCCGGTATTGAAATCCGCATGGCTCAATTATCATGTGGCTTCCATCACCATCAGTTATTGCTTTCTTGGACTGGGTTTCATGCTAGGGCTTATCAATATTTTTCTTTACTTGTTTAAGACTGCAAGGAATGCCGGGCGTTTGGACATGTTGATAAAAGAACTTACGCTCATCAATGAAATGAACCTGGAAATCGGGCTTGCACTTGCAACAGTAGGCACTTTCCTTGGCGGTGTTTGGGCAAATGAGGCATGGGGTCGCTATTGGGGATGGGATGCCAAAGAAACATGGGCGCTGATCATCGTGATCTTCTACGCAATGATCCTGCACTTTCGCCTGATACCTAAACTGAAAAGCGCTTATGTTTTCAATGTTTCATCCATCATCGCTTTCGGTACGGTGATCATGACATTTGTTGGAGTTAATTATTATCTATCGAAAGGGATGCACAGTTATGCAAGCGACGAAACTCCGGAATTCCCTTTGTGGGCATGGATAATGATCATCACGTTAATTTTGTTGATGGTTGGCGCAGGATTAAAGGAAAGGAAATTTAAAACAACTGACGATAATAAGGAGGATATTGAGCGATCATAAAGTTTGAGACTTTTCCGAAAAGTAATAAAACGCAAAATGCCGCTAAGACACTAAGACATCAAGATACACAAAGCATTGAAAAGCAAGTTTGTTTTTTTTGCGAAACTTCGAGACTTTGAGTCTTTGCGGCAAGAAAAAGACTTATAGGAGTGGAATCAAGTTTTGAAATTAAAAATGCCAAAGTGAGATTATCTTAATTATTGTTATTTTGGCATGGTTATAGCAAAAGGAATATTAATTTTGGTATGTCGTTAAACAACTCAAACACTTAAACAATTTAAACAATTCAAATAGTATTCATCAAAAAAAGAAAGGGAAATGAAAATGTTAAACAAAAAAATTATGATGGTATTGTGTTCGCTTGCATTGATAGGCAATGCACTTATTGCACAGGATGTGGCCAAGTACGTTGGCCCTGTATCCTGCAAATTGTGTCATAACAATCCTGCAAAAGGTGAACAGTATAACAAATGGCAGGCTACTGCACATTCCACAGCATTCGCAACATTGAGCGGTGCAAAAGCTATGGAATATGGCAAGAACAATGGTATTGCCGATCCTTCAAAAGAACCCAAGTGCTTAAAATGTCATTCCACTGCCGCTAATGTGGACAAGAGTATCGTGGGTGGTTTGAAGAATGAAGACGGTGTTTCATGCGAATCATGCCATGGCCCCGGAAGTCTATACAAAGCAATGAATATTATGAAGGACACTGCAGTTGCCAAAACAAAAGGACTCCTGGTTCCAACTGAAAAAACATGTCTCCAATGTCACATTCAGGAAGGAAATCCATTTTACAAACCCTTTGACTTTGCAACATTTGATGCAAAAATAGCACACAAATATCCGCCAAAGAAGTAGTCATTAGTCATTAAGTCATTAGTCATTGGTCATTGGTCATTAGTCAGTATGCATTCTATTAAGCAGGTTGATTGTCTATTGACTATTGACCAATGACTATTGACTATTGACCAATGACTATTGACCATTGACCATTGACAATTGACCAATGACTATTTAAATTAAAATTTATGAGATTATTTACACGCATTATCAGCATCGGCTTATTGTTGTCCGTTTGCATATCATTTAATAGTTGCAATTCTTCAAAAAACAAACATTCCAACATTCATGAGGTTGTTGTAAAAGAGGTGTTGCAGGCAGGTGATTACACTTATCTGAACGTTACCGAAGGCGATTCCACACGGTGGATAGCTGCTCCGGCAATTGAAGCTGTTACAGGAAAAACTTATTATTATAAAGGTGGATCGCTTATCAAGAATTTTAAAAGTAAAGAGTTGAACCGCACTTTTGATGCAGTTGTGCTGATCGAAAATCTGAGCGCCGAACCTATTCCTGAAAAGGAAAACAATGGTGCAGGCAGTGATTCGGGTGCCTTAAAAAAGCCCGGCAAACCTGTTTTGACTAAAAAAGACATGAAGATCGAGCCTGCCAAAGGCGGCATCAGCATTGAAGAACTTTATAAAAACAAAGCCAACTATTCCGGCAAAACAGTTAAGGTTAGGGGAGTGGTCACCAAACTGAACGAAGGTATCATGGATAAAAACTGGATACACTTGCAGGACGGCACCGATTATAAAGGCGACTTTGACCTTACAGCCACTTCGGCCGACCTTACTGCTACTGTTGGCGACACAATTACACTGGAAGGAAAAATTGCACTTGACAAAGATTTTGGTTACAATTATTTCTATAAAGTGCTTATGGAAAATACTGTGAAAAAATAAGCTGAACGTTTTAAGTTATTTTCAAAAGCCCTGTGGTGTGATGCTATGGGGCTTTTTGTTTTGGGTATTGATGCCTTTTTACAATTTTTTATAAATTCTGCTTTGTGTAAAGAAGCCCATTACGGCATGAGAGTATGAGCACTACGGGTTAAAATGGAAAGGATTGCAAATCTTTTCTGGCATTACAAATTCGGAAAGGTGTTTTTTTAGTATAATCATTTTTTTCGGATTATAAATTCTTATAGTACAACAAGACGGATTACAAATCCGTCTTGGCGGCGCTGCAAATTCTAACCGATAGGTCCTTTCGGGCGAGGCAAATCCGACACGACGGAACTTTTACAACTACTCACTACCTCCCTTTTTTTCAGCCTTCAAATGTATAAACATTTTTCCAAACCGAAACAAACTTCCTGAAAAAAAAGTAAATCAATTTTCTCCCCTAAAATTTTTCAATCTTTTAATTTCTCTTTTCAATTCAGACTACAAATATAAACAACATTTCTCAGATGGAGAGAAAAAG